>NZ_JARAYQ010000240.1:0-12585 GCF_033794505.1 Streptomyces sp. MB09-01
GGGTTCGAACGGTTCACCCGCCGAGTGGCGGGAAGATCCGACCTCGGGATGACCCGAATCGTCCCCTACCAGGGGACGATTCGGGTCATCCCGAGGTCGGATCTTCCCGCCACTCGGCGGGTGAACCGTTCGAACCCCGCTTAACGTCGAAGGCATGACGCAGCGGGCGAAGATCGATCGGGACGGGCCGGAGCGAGCCGGCGCCGCCATCGACGCGGGGGCGGAGCTCGATCCGGTCCATCCGGTGCAGCTGCCCGCGCCCCGGTTCAAGCCGGGCGGGCTGACCACCGCCGAGGTCGCCGAGCGCGTCGCGCGCGGCGACGTCAACGACGTCCCCGTCCGCAGCAGCCGCTCCACCGTCGACATCGTCCGCGCCAACGTCTTCACCCGCTTCAACGCGATCATCGGCGTGCTCTGGGTGATCATGCTGATCGTCGCGCCGATCCAGGACAGCCTCTTCGGCTTCGTGATCATCGCGAACACCGGCATCGGCATCATCCAGGAACTGCGCGCGAAGAAGACCCTCGACGGCCTCGCCGTCATCGGCGAGGCCAAACCGAGCGTGCGCCGCGACGGCCGCACCGCGGAGATCTCCACCTCCGAGATCGTCCTCGGCGACGTCATCGAACTCGGCCCCGGTGACAAGGTCGTCGTCGACGGGGCCGTCGGCGAGGCCGAGGGGCTGGAGATCGACGAGTCCCTGCTCACCGGCGAGGCCGACCCCGTCCTCAAGAAGCCCGGCGACCAGGTCATGTCGGGCTCGTTCGTCGTCGCCGGGGGCGGTGCGTTCACCGCCACCAAGGTCGGCCGCGAGGCCTACGCCGCCCAGCTCGCCGAAGAGGCCTCCCGCTTCACCCTCGTCCACTCCGAGCTGCGCTCCGGGATCTCCACCATCCTCAAGTACGTCACCTGGATGATGATCCCGACCTCCATCGGGCTGATCGTCAGCCAGCTGCTCGTCAAGGAGAACAACCTCAAGGACTCCATCGCCCGCACCGTCGGCGGCATCGTCCCGATGATCCCCGAGGGGCTCGTCCTCCTCACCTCCGTGGCCTTCGCGATCGGCGTCATCCGCCTCGGCCGCAAGCAGTGCCTCGTCCAGGAGCTGCCGGCCATCGAGGGCCTCGCCCGCGTCGACGTGGTCTGCCTCGACAAGACCGGCACCCTCACGGAGGGCGGCATGGACGTCACCGAGCTGCGCCCGCTCGGCGGAGCGGAGGCGGCGTACGTCAAGAAGGTCCTCGGCGCCCTCGGCGAATCCGACCCGCGGCCCAACGCCAGCCTCCAGGCGATCATCGACGCCTACCCCGACAGTGCGGAGTGGCGCTGCACCGAGTCCCTGCCCTTCTCCTCCGCCCGCAAGTACAGCGGTGCCAGCTTCAGCGAGGGCGACGGCGAGAACAACACCTGGCTGCTCGGCGCCCCCGACGTGCTGCTCCCGGCCGGGGACCCGGCCCTCGAGGAGATCAACGAGCTCAACGAGCAGGGCCTGCGGGTCCTGCTGCTGGCCCGTTCCGGCCGCGAGCTCGACGACGAGGCCGTCGCCACCGGGGTCAGGCCGACCGCCCTGGTCGTCCTGGAGCAGCGGCTGCGCCCCGACGCCGCCGACACCCTGCGCTACTTCGACGACCAGAAGGTCAAGGCGAAGGTCATCTCCGGCGACAACGCGGTCTCCGTCGGCGCGGTCGCCGGCAAGCTGGGGCTGCCGGGCGCCGAAAACACCGTGGACGCCCGCAAGCTCCCGGCCGAGCAGGCCGACATGGCACGGGTCCTCGACGAGAACTCCGTCTTCGGACGGGTGAGCCCGCAGCAGAAGCGGGACATGGTGGGGGCCCTCCAGTCCAACGGCCACACCGTCGCCATGACCGGCGACGGCGTGAACGACGTGCTCGCCCTCAAGGACGCGGACATCGGCGTCGCGATGGGCTCGGGCTCGGAAGCCACCCGCGCCGTCGCGCAGATCGTCCTGCTCAACAACAGCTTCGCGACCCTCCCCTCGGTGGTCGCCGAAGGCCGCCGCGTCATCGGCAACATCACCCGGGTCGCGACCCTCTTCCTCACGAAGACGGTCTACTCGGTCCTGCTCGCGATCCTGGTGGTGTGCTCGCAGGTCGAGTACCCCTTCCTGCCCCGCCACCTGACGCTGCTGTCCACGCTCACCATCGGCATCCCGGCCTTCTTCCTGGCCCTCGCCCCGAACAAGGAGCGAGCCCGGCCGCACTTCGTGAAACGCGTGATGCGGTACGCGATCCCCGGCGGCGCGATCGCGGGAACGGCCACCTTCGTGACGTACCTGATCGCCCGCCACTACTACACCGGCCCGGAAGCCCTGAAGGCCGAGACCAGCGCGGCGACGCTCACGCTGTTCCTGACCTCGATGTGGGTCCTGGCGATCATCGCCCGCCCGTACACGTGGTGGCGGGTGGGCCTGGTCGGCGCGATGGGCGGCGCCTTCCTGATCGTCCTCGTGGTGCCGTGGCTGCAGGACTTCTTCCAGCTCAAGCTGGTGGGCACGACGATGCCCTGGATCGCGGTGGCCGTCGCCGCGGCCGCCGCGACCCTGATCGAGTTCACCTTCCGCCGGGTGAACCGCAGGTTCCTGGCCTAGGGCCCGCTAGGCGAGGCCCTCGGCGACCAGGCCGGTCAGGACCGCCTGGCCCAGGGCCTGGACGGCGGACTGGGGGCGGACCATCACGGTGAACTCCTTGACCCGGCCCGCCCCGTCGAACTGCAGCAGGTCGATGCCGTGGATCTGCTTGCCGTCCACCGTGGCGCGGAAGGCCAGGATCGCCGAGGGGGCCTCCGTGCCGTCGGTGCTCGTCTCGGCCGTCCCCTCGAAGTGGCCGACGTAGCGGAAGTCCTCGAAGATCCGCAGCAGGACCCCGAAGAGGCCCAGCACCATCGGTCGGCCCTCGAAGGGGGTGAACTTCACCGGGCTGTAGAACCGGACGTCCTCGGTGAACAGGTCCTCCAGGGCGGCGGCGTCGCGCTTCTCCACCGCGGCGCGAAAGCGCTCGGCGGTCTGGTGCTCCTTCATGGCCCCTCCTCATACTCAAGAAATTGAGTAGTCATATTCATGAGTATGATGCGGGGGAGGGCGAGGAAACGGAAGGGGGCCGCTGCGATGGCCTTGCGACACGCCGTACTGGCGGCGCTGCTGGACGGCGAGTTCAGCGGGTACGAACTGGCGAAGTCGTTCGACATCGGCGTCGCGAACTTCTGGCACGCCTCCCCCCAGCAGCTGTACGCCGAGCTGGCCAAGCTGGAGAAGGACGGGCTGGTCGAGGGCCGCCAGGTGGTCCAGGAGACCCGGCCCAACAAGCGCCTGTTCCAGGTCACCGAAGCCGGCCGCGCCGAGCTGGAGGACTTCGCCGCGGCCGCGTCGAAGCCGCTGGTCATCCGCGACGACCTCCTCGTCAAGGTCCAGAACGCCGACCGGATCGGCATCGCGCCGGTGATCGAACAGCTCGAAGAGCGGGCGTCCGCGGCCGAAGCCAAGATCGAGCTCCTCGGCAGGGTGCTGCGCAAGATGCGCGGCGACATGGACGAGGAGGAGTACCTGCTCCGCGGCGAACGGATCGGCGGGTACCTGACCGGCCTGCGCGGCATCGCCTTCGAGCAGGGCCACCGCGACTGGTGCCGCCGCAGCGCGGCGATCCTGCGAGAGAGGCGGACCACCAGTGACCGACCGTGAGTTCCTGCGCTACGTCGCCCTGGGCGACAGCCAGACCGAAGGCCTCGGCGACGGCGACGACACCACGGGCCTACGGGGCTTCGCCGACCGCTTCGCCGGGCACCTCGCGGCCGTCAACCCCGGCCTGCAGTACGCCAACCTGGCCGTGCGGGGACGGCTGGCCGGCCAGGTCCGCGCCGGGCAGCTGGGCCCCGCCCTGGCCCTGCGCCCCGATATCGCCACCGTCGTCGCCGGGGTCAACGACGTGCTGCGGCCCCGGTTCGACGCGGCAGAGGTCGCGGGCCACCTGGAGGAGATGTTCGCCGCGCTCACGGCCGCCGGGGCGCACGTGGCCACCGTGACCTTTCCCGACCTGGGCCGGATCGTGCCCCTCGCCCGGCCCCTCGGACCCCGCCTGGCCGACCTCAACGACCGCATCCGCGAGGCGGCCGCCCGGCACGGGGTCACCGTCGCCGAGACCGCCCGGCCGGAAGCCGTCGCCGACCCGCGGATGTGGACCACCGACCGGCTGCACGCCAGCGCCCTCGGCCACGAACGCATCGCCGCCGCCCTCGCCCACGCCGTCGGCCTGCCCGGCAGGGACGACACCTGGACCCACCCGCTGCCGCCGCAGGCCGCCACCCCGCCCGGATCGGCCCTGGCGGCCGAACTGCGCTGGGCCGCTGCGTTCCTCGGCCCCTGGCTGGGCCGTCGGCTGCGCGGCCGCTCCTCCGGCGACGGCCGCACCGCGAAGCGCCCCCTGCTGCTGCCGCTGGACCAGTGAGTCCGGGCGGTCGCGTCACAGGGGCGCCGACTCCACCCGCCCGGTGAACCGGCCGCCCACCCGGTCGGCGAGCCACCGGATGCGGGCGGTGTCGTGCACCGCATTGCGCACGTGCACGTGCACGGTGTGGTCCGGGGACAGATCGTCCTGGTAGAGATCCCGGGAGTTCACCGAGAGCGTCAGGTACGCGTACTTCTGCGAGACCCTCTCCAGTCCGGCTTCCGGGGCCTCGGGCCAGCCGGCCAGGTCCCACCGGACGGCAGCGGGATCCGGCCCGAGCGCCGCGATGAACGGCTCGGCGCTCTCCAGCGGCCGGCACCAGTCGAACACCCGGATCGGCAGGCAGTCCGCAGGATCGTCGCCGGCCTCGGACGAGCCGTCCGCCTTTCCGGCCATGGACCACCACACGAGGCCGGGCAGTACCTGGCCCACGCGCCCCAGGACGTCCGGCGACCGGACCACGGCTTCGAAGTCGACCTCGCCGTCCGCGGTGTCCGCGACGTCCAGCAGCGTGCGCACGGCGCGCATCGCCCCGTCCAGGTCGGAGGTGGTGAGGACGGCGGCCGCATCGGAGTTGCCCATCAGTCGAACCAGCGGTCGCGGGCCAGTTCCGCCGTGCGCGACGGGTCCTCCAGCAGCGCCGCCACCTCGAAGCGGCGCGGCCACTGGCCGGCCGACCACGCGAGACCGGCCGCCACGCCCTCCAGCGTGGACGCGTGGAGGGTGCCGTCGGGAGTGCGGCGCCAGTCGAGTTCCGTGCCGCCCGCGACCAGCTCCTCGTGCTCGACGTACGTCGCCGGAGTGGCCGGTCCCAGCAGCACGCGCACCGACTCCGGGACCTCGTGCTCCTCGCCCGGCGTCGTCACCTCCGCCGGGACCGTCTCCGACAGGCGGCGCACCTGGAGCAGCTCCGCGAGGTCCGCCGCGCGGGCCGGCGGCACCGGCAGCAGCGGGAGCCCCGCCGTCAGCGGCAGCAGGTCCGGCGCGTCCGCGATCACGGCGTCGGCCGCGTCCACCACCCGGACCTCGCCGTCCACCACCGCGCGCAGCTCGTCCGGCAGGGTGACCTGCTCGGGGTCCAGGTCGGCCAGCGCCCCGTACAGGCCGTGCAGCTGCCGGCCCGTCACCTCGCGCTCCGGGTCGGCCAGCCGGGCCAGCAGCTCGGCCGCGCCGCCGGGCTCGTCCAACAGGGCCGGCACGGTCGTCCGTACGCCCAGCGCCCGCAGGACCTGCTCGTCCTCGAAGCCCGTGGCGTCCGCCGGGGTGTAGAGGCCCGCCAGCAGCGGGTCGCCGCCCGCCGCCCGCAGGCCCGCCGGGCGGCGGCCGTCGAGCACCGGGTGGTCGCGCAGCCACCACGCGGTGTACGAGCGCACCGACTGCGTGGTGCCGTCCGGCAGCAGCACCCGTACGGGCTGGGTCAGCGCGTCGCGCAGCGGCGGCTGCGCGAGCATCGCCAGGGCCTGCGGCCAGCAGTCGTCGTCGACCAGGTCGAGGTCCCGTACGGCGACCAGCTCGGTCGCCACCGGCGGGACCGGGGTGTCCGGCAGCTGGTCCAGCAGGTCCTCGCACCACACGTCCACCGCGTCCAGCAGCCCCGCGTCGTCGGGCTCGGCGAAGTCCCCTTCCCGCGGCTCCAGTTCGTCCGGGTCGAGCACCACATCGGTGGCACGCACCAGCTGGAACGCCGCCAGCACCCCGCAGGCGGTGAGCGGGCCCTCGCCCCAGCGCTGCGCCAGATCGGCGTCCACGTACGGGACCTCGTCCTCGCGGATGACCGCGGCGAGCGCCGAGCCCGGCATCAGCAGTTCGCCGGCCGGCACCAGTTCCCCGTCCTCGTCGGGCAGGGCCAGCGCGCCCAGCCAGGGCTCGTCGCCCGGCGCCAGATCGGCCTCCCGGACCAGACCCAGGACCACCTCGGCCAGCTCGTCGGCGTCCAGGGCGTCCGCGTCCTCGTCCCAGATCTCCCCGGCGTCGAGGGAGCCGGCGACGGCGGCCCGCACCTGCGGGGTCGTCAGCACGGCCCGCGCCGTGGCCGGCAGGGCTCCGAGCTTCTCCAGCAGCGGGTGCGCCGCGTCCGGGTGGGCCACCTTCAGCCCCAGCCGGGCCAGGTCCGCCGGGGTGTCCGCGTACGGGAGGAGGACGTGGCGCGGCCCGATCGTCGTGCGGCCGTCCGCGAGCGGCACGGGCAGGCCCGACAGCCGGTCGGGGTCCACCCCGGCGAGGCTGTCGTAGAGCCGGTGCCACCACTCGGGGGTCCGCTCGATGCCCGCGATCCGCTCGATGGCGTCGCCCAGCGGGAGCCGGCCCACGCCCAGGGTGCGCAGCTCGGCGCGGCGCTCCAGGCCCGCCGGCAGCAGCGTCGGCAGGACCTCGGCGAGGACGCGTACGGTGTCGGCGCCCGCGCCCTCCACCACCTCGGCCTCGAAGGGGCGCAGGGCGGCCCGCTCCTCGGCGTGCTCGGGGGGCGCGGCCGGCGCGAGGAAGGCCGTACGGGGGAGCCGCCGGAGGACGGCGGCGCGCAGGGCCCCGTCCAGCTCGCCCTTGCCGAGCGGGCCGGGGACCAGGTCGACGAGGCCGGTGCTCACCGGGTCCCAGGCGCCGAGGAGTTCGGCGTACGCGTCGGCCGCGCGCTCCACCAGGAAGTCGGTCAGCGGCCCGGGCGCGGGGTGCCGGCGGGTGGTGTCCAGCGGCAGGGTCGCGATGAGGAGGGCCGGGATGCCCAGGGGCTCGTCGGTGGGGGTCGGCGCGTGCACCACGGGTGCCGTGGCCGGGCGCAGCGGGGCGCCGTCGGGGTCGACGGGCACGGCCCAGGACACCGCCCAGGCGGGCCGCAGCCGTTCCTCCACGGGCCGGTCGGCGAGCAGGGCGCGCTCGATGGGGCCGCCGTGGCGGACGGTGCGCCAGCGGTTGGTGCGGGTGCCGGCGGCGGTGGTGTCCTCGATGACGGTGTACGGACCCTCGTCGCGGCGGTACAACGCGCGGGAGCCGCCCGACGGGGTCTCCACCACCAGTTCGCGCAGCCCGGGCAGGGTGAGCAGCAGGGCGTCGTCGATGCCCGCCAGCAGCCGCTCCACCAGGTCCTCGGCGGCGGCGTCGCGCAGCGGGAGGACCACGACGGTGTCGTAGCCGTTGGGGGCGGTGCCCTCGGCGGGCAACGGGAGCCTCAGCAGCGGGACGTGGCCGTCGCGGCGGCGCAGTTCGTCGCCGAGGCCGGGGCTGCCGACGGAGGCCTCCCGGGCCAGCTCGCGGGCCTCGGCCAGGGACCAGCGGACGCCGCCGTGCCGGCCGAGCACCGCGGGCTCGTCGGAGACGGCCAGGACGGCCGCGAAGCCGACGCCGAAGCGGCCGACGCTGTCCCCGGAGGGCTCCCGCTTGGCGGAGGCGCGCAAGGTGCTCAGCGACTCCACGCCCGTCGCGTCCAGCGGGGCACCGGTGTTGGCGACGGCCAGCAGCGCGTGGCCGTTCTCGCCCTCGTGCAGGGTGAGCCGCAGCCGGCCGGGCACCTTGGCCCGGGCCGCGGCGTCGGCGGCGTTCTGCGCCAGCTCGATGACGAGGCGGTCCCGGTAGCCGCCGAGCGCGAGGTCCTCCTCGGCGTTGGCGTCTTCGCGGAACCGGGCCGGACCCGCGCCCCAGGCGTCGAGCACCCCGCGCCGCAGCCGGGCCGTGCCGAAGGGGTCCACGCCGCTCTGTGCCGCCGTCACTCGCACGCTCACGCCGCTGCCTCCACGCTGTGCCGCCTTCAAGAGTTGCCCTCCGGACCCCTGAAGGTATCGCGTACGGGACCGGGCCTCGCCCGTGAGGTGCGCGAACACGGCGACGCCGGCATCCCGGTGGCGGTCGGGGGTGAGCTTGCCGCCGCGGGCGATCGGGCGCAGCTCGGCCCTGCCGCCTCGTACCGGGCCGCGCCCGGGGGCTGGGCGAAGTCGGGCTCCCGCATGCCCGCATGGCCGGTCTCGGGGAGGTGAAAAGGACCGCGTGGAGGCCCGGAACGCGAAGGCGCCGCCGCTCCGGACGCCCGGCCGCGGGAGGGGGCGGCCCGGCGTCGCGGGAGCGGCGGCCGGCAGCTCGTGGGCCGTCCTCACCGGGTCAATCGACGAGTCCGGTCCACTGGAGGTCGGCCGACGAGCGGCGGACCGGCGAGCTGCCACGTGATCGGGTCCTTGACCTGGGGCGACAGTAGGCGTCGCCCCCTCGGTCGGATCAACTTCTTTCGCCGGCCCGCGACCGCCGAATGGCTTGAACTCATCGGCGACCCGAAGGCGGGTCCCACCCCGGCGGGCACTTCTGGGCCCTGCCCGGCACGGTGTTCCGCGGCGCCAACTGGAATGCCGATTTTCCGTGTACTTGAGCTTGGACGCTGGCCGAAACCGCGTGTGACCGGCCGGGGTTCCCGCACCCGTGGAGAGGCCGGGAACGCCGAAGCCCCCGGCGACTTCACGTCACCGGGGGCCTCGGTACGCATCGTCAGAGCTTCTCGATCACGTAGTCGATGCAGGCCGTCAGCGCCTGCACGTCGGCCGGGTCGATCGCCGGGAACATCGCGATGCGCAGCTGGTTGCGGCCCAGCTTGCGGTACGGCTCGGTGTCCACGATCCCGTTGGCACGCAGCACCTTGGCGACGGCCGCCGCGTCGATGTCGTCCGAGAAGTCGATCGTGCCGATGACCGAGGAGCGCTTGTCGGCGTCCACGACGAAGGGGGTCGCGTACTTCGACGCCTCCGCCCACCCGTACAGGTTGCGCGCGCTGGCCGCCGTACGGCCGGTGGTGAACTCCAGGCCGCCCTGGCTGTTCATCCACTCCAGCTGCTGGTCCAGCAGGAAGAGGGTGGCCAGCGCCGGGGTGTTGTACGTCTGGTTCTTCAGCGAGTTGTCGATCGCCGTCGGCAGCGAGAAGAACTCCGGGATGTGCCGGCCCGACGCGTGCACGCGGGCGGCGCGCTCCAGGGCGGCCGGGGAGAACGCGGCCAGCCACAGGCCGCCGTCCGAGGCGAAGGACTTCTGCGGGGCGAAGTAGTAGACGTCCGTCTCGGTGATGTCCACCGGCAGACCGCCGGCGCCCGAGGTCGCGTCCACCAGGACGAGTGAACCGGCGTCGGCGCCCGCGACGCGCTTGACCGGCGCCGCGACACCCGTCGAGGTCTCGTTGTGGGTGTACGCGTACACGTCCACGCCTGCCTCGGCCACCGGGTCCGGGTGCGTGCCCGGCTCGGAGGAGATCACGGACGGCTCGTCCAGCCACGGCGCGAGCTTCGCGGCCTTGGCGAACTTGGAGGAGAACTCACCGAAGGTGAGGTGCTGGGACTTCCGCTCGATCAGCCCGGCGGTCGCGATGTCCCAGAAGGCGGTGGAGCCGCCGTTGCCCAGGATCACCTCGTAGCCTTCGGGGAGGGAGAAGAGGTCCCGGATGCCCTGGCGCACCGAGCCGACCAGGTTCTTGACCGGGGCCTGGCGGTGTGAGGTTCCGAGCAGGGAGGTACCGGTGGCGGCGAGGGCGTCCAGCGCCTCGGTCCGCACCTTGGAGGGGCCCGCGCCGAAGCGTCCGTCGGCGGGCTTGATGTCAGCGGGAATCTGGATCTCAGCCACGAGCGGAGCGTATCCGGTCCAGGTCCGCCCCTTGGAGGCGCGTCCACCCGATGAGACGCAGCCGAACGGTGCGAGGGTGGGAGCGTGACGTCACCCGGGGAACTCGAACGGACATTGCGGGCGGAGCTGCGCGGAGAGGTGGACTTCGGGGCCGCCGCCCGGGCACTGGCGACCATGGACGCCTCCAACTACCGGCGCGTCCCGGTCGGCGTGGTCGCCCCGCGCGACGCCGAGGACGTGGCGGCCGCCCTCCGCGTGTGCGCTGCGGCCGGCGTCCCGGTCGTCCCGCGCGGCGGCGCGACCTCCATCGCCGGCCAGGCCACCGGCACCGGAGTGGTCCTCGACCTCACCCGGCACATGAACGCCCTGGTGTCGGTGGACCCGGCCGCCCGCACCGCCGTGGTCCAGCCCGGCCTGGTGCTCGACCGGCTGCGGGACGCGGTGCGCCCGTACGGGCTGGCCTTCGGGCCCGACCCCTCCACGCACTCCCGCTGCACCCTCGGCGGCATGATCGGCAACAATGCGTGCGGCGCCCACTCGGTGGCCTGGGGCACCACCGCGGACAACGTGGCCGAGCTCGCGGTGACGGCCTACGGGGGCGCCACGCACCGCATCGGGACGGGCTGGTCGGGGGCGCCGCGGGGCCTGCGGGAGCTGGTCGAGGGGAACCTGGCCCTCCTGCGCACCGGGATGGGCGGCGGCTTCTCCCGGCGGATCTCCGGCTACGGCGGCCTGGACGCGCTGCTGCCCGAGCGCGGGGTGCAGCTCGCGCGGGCCTTCTGCGGGAGCGAGGGCACGCTCGGGGTGGTGACCGAGGCCGTCGTGCGCCTGGTGGAGGCGCCGCGCGCGCCGGTCCTGGCCGTCCTCGGGTACGCCGACGAGAGCGCGGCGGCGGACGCGGCCGCCGGGCTGCTCCCGTACCGGCCGCTGACGGTGGAGGGGATGGCGGAGGACCTGGTGCGCGGGGCCGCGGGACTGCCGCGCGGTCGGGCCTGGCTGTTCGTGGAGATGTGGGACGAGGCCGCGGCGCGGGAGCTCGTGCGGGGCGCCGACGCGTTCGACGCGGTGGTGGTCACCGACCCGGTGGGGCAGCGGGCCCTGTGGCGGATCCGTGAGGACGCGGCGGGCACGGCGACGCGGCTGCCGGGAGGCGAGATGGCCTGGCCGGGGTGGGAGGACTGCGCGGTGCCGCCGGCCCGGCTGGGCGCGTACCTGCGGGAGTTCCGCGCGCTGCTGGCGGCGCACGGGCTGCGCGGATCCCCGTACGGGCACTTCGGCGAGGGCTGCGTGCACGTACGCATCGACTTCGACCTCGTCTCGGCGGCCGGGGTGGCCCGCTTCCGGGCCTTCTCCGGCGAGCTGGCCGATCTGGTCGTCGCGCACGGCGGATCGCTGTCGGGGGAGCACGGCGACGGACAGGCGCGGGCCGAACTGCTGCCGCGCATGTACGGGCCGGAGGTGATCGGGCTCTTCGGCGCGTACAAGGACGTGTGGGACCCGGCCGGCGGGATGAACCCGGGGATGCTGGTCCGGCCCGCCCGGCTCGACGAGAACCTCCGCTTCGCGGTGCTGCCGGCCACGCCGTTCGCGGGGGAGGTCGCACGGTGCGTCGGCGTCGCGAAGTGCCGCACCACGGACGTCGGCGGCGGGCCCGGGGTGATGTGCCCGTCGTACCGGGCCACCGGGGAGGAGCAGCACTCCACGCGTGGCCGGGCCCGGCTGCTGCACGAGATGCTCGCGGGGGAGATCGTGCGGGACGGCTGGCGCTCGGCGGAGGTCGCCGGGGCGCTGGACCTGTGCCTGGGCTGCAAGGGCTGCCTCAGCGACTGCCCGGTGGGCGTGGACATGGCCACGTACAAGTCGCAGTTCCTGCACCACCACTGGTCGGGCCGCATCCGCCCGCTTGCGCACTACGCGTTGGGCGGCCTCCCGACCTGGCTCCGCCTGATCGCCGCGCTGCGGATGGCGGGCGTCGTGAACACGGCCGCCCGCCTGCTTCCCGTCCCGGGCCTGACGCGGGAGCGGGACGTGCCGCCCCTGGCGGCCGAGCCGTTCAGCCGCTGGTGGCGGGCCCGTGCTGCGGCCCGGCGCGATGCGCTGCCGTCCGGGCACCGCCCGGCCGCCCCGAACCTTCCGGCCCGGCCGGGGCACCTTGCCGCCCCGCCCGGGGGTACCCCCGGACGGAGTCCGGGGGAGATCGAGGCGCGGGTCCGGGCAGAGCCCGGAAGCCGCCCGCAGGGCACCGCACCCACGGCCGCCCCCACCGTCACCCTCTGGCCCGACACCTTCACGGAGCACCTCGCCCCCGAGGCCGGCCGCGCAGCGGTACGGGTCCTGGAGGCCGCGAGCCTGACGGTGTCCGTACCCGGCGGAACCGTCTGCTGCGCCCTGACCTACGTCTCCACCGGCCGCCTCGACCGCGCCCGCAAGGTGCTCCGCCGCACGCTGACCGCCGTCGGCGACGTCCGGGCCCCCGTGGTGGTGCTGGAACCCAGCTGCGCCGCGGCCCTCCGTACGGACCTCCCCGCCCTCCTCCCCGACGACC
>NZ_JARAYQ010000241.1:0-12390 GCF_033794505.1 Streptomyces sp. MB09-01
GAGCCCACGTGAACCGCATACGCTCCCTCGCCCTCCCCCTCGCCGCCACCCTCACCGCAGGCGCCCTGACCGCCCTCGCCGCCGGTACCGCACAGGCCGCGGACGTCAACGTCGCCCGCAACGGCGGCTTCGAGTCGGGGCTCGCCAACTGGTCCTGCACCGGCGGAACCGGGGCCTCCGTCTCCTCGCCCGTCTACGCCGGAGCCGGCGCCCTCAAAGCCACCCCGGCCGGGCAGGACAACGCCCGCTGCAGTCAGACCGTCACGGTCAAGCCGAACTCGGCCTACACGCTCAGCACGCAGGTCCAGGGCAGCTACGTCTACCTCGGCGCGACCGGCACCGGCACCCAGGACGTGTCCACCTGGACCCCCGGCTCGGGCGCCGGCTGGCAGAAGCTGTCCACCACCTTCACCACCGGCCCGAGCACCACCCAGGTCACGGTCTACACGCACGGCTGGTACGGCCAGCCGGCCTACGTCGTCGACGAGTTCAGCGTCTTCGGACCGGACGGCGGCGGCACGGACCCCGGCCCGAGCATCCCCGGGGCTCCCGCCGGGACCGCCGTTTCCGGACAGAGCGCGAGCGCTCTCACCCTTTCGTGGAACGCGGTCGGCGGGGCGGCCGGCTATTACGTGTATCAAGACGGCGTCCGCGTCCGGACCGTCACCTCGGGCGCCTCCACCCAGATCACCGGGCTCGCCGCCTCCACCTCGTACTCCTTCCAGGTGAGCGCGTACAACGCCGCGGGCGAGGGCGCCAGGTCGGCTCCGGTCACCGGCACCACGACCGGCACCGGCCCCGGCCCGGGCCCCGGCCCGGCCGTCCCCAAGCACGCCCTGACCGGCTACTGGCAGAACTTCGACAACGGCGCGACCGTCCAGAAGATCTCCGACGTCTCGGCGCAGTACGACATCATCGCCGTCTCCTTCGCCGACGCCACCACCACGCCCGGCGCCATCGCCTTCAACCTCGACTCGGCCGGTCTCGGCGGCTACACGGTCGCCCAGTTCAAGGCCGACATCGCCGCGAAGAAGGCGGCCGGCAAATCGGTCATCCTCTCCATCGGCGGCGAGAAGGGGACCATCTCGGTCAACGACTCGGCCTCAGCGAACAACCTCGCGAACTCCGCGTACGCCCTGATGCAGGAGTACGGCTTCACCGGCATCGACATCGACCTGGAGAACGGCCTCAACCCCACCTACATGACGCAGGCGCTGCGCTCCCTGTCCGCGAAGGCCGGCCCGTCGCTGGTCATCACCATGGCCCCGCAGACGATCGACATGCAGTCCACGCAGGGCGGCTACTTCAAGACGGCGCTCAACATCAAGGACATCCTCACCGTCGTCAACATGCAGTACTACAACAGCGGCTCGATGAACGGCTGCGACGGCAAGGTCTACTCCCAGGGCTCGGTGGACTTCCTCACCGCCCTCGCCTGCATCCAGCTGGAGGGCGGCCTCGACCCCTCCCAGGTGGGCATCGGTGTCCCGGCCTCACCGAGCGGCGCGGGCAGCGGCTACGTCTCCCCGACCGTCGTCAACAACGCCCTGGACTGCCTGACCAGGGGCACGAGCTGCGGATCCTTCAAGCCGTCGAAGACCTACCCGGGGCTGCGGGGTGCGATGACCTGGTCGACCAACTGGGACGCCAAGGCGGGTAGTGCTTGGTCGAACTCGGTGGGTCCGAAGGTCCACGGGCTCCCGTAGGCGGTACCTGTGGGGGTGGCCGGATCGGTTCGGCCCGCACGGCGGGTCCTTGACCGGAACATGCCATGAGAGCACGCTGTGCGCGTCCGCACGGCTACCCCCACACTCCCACCCAGGAGAACGCATGCGGCTCCATACCCGTCGGAGGACCGCCGTCACGGCGGCCCTGCTGGCGCTCGCGCTGGGCGCACCCGCCTACGGCATGAGCGCAACGGCATCACCACCGCCCACCCCGTCCACCGCCACCCAGGACGAGGCGATCGTCCAGTACCGGATCCACGGCCCCTCCACCGCTGCCGACCGCACCGCCCTGCTCCGTACGGGCGTCTCGATCGACGAGGTGGACGACCACACGGTCGTGGTCAGCGCGGACACGATGCAGGCCGGGAAGCTGAAGGCACTCGGCTACAAACTGACCGCGCTGCCCGGCCCCCCGGACCGCTCCGTGCCCGGCATCGCGGCCAGCCCGATGGACTTCCCCTCGGCGGACTCGAAGTACCACAACTACGCCGAGATGAACGCGGAGATCGACCAGCGCATCGCCCAGTACCCCGCCATCATGAGCAAGCGAGTGATCGGGAAGTCGTACCAGGGCCGCGACCTCATCGCCATCAAGATCAGCGACAACGTGGCCACCGACGAGGCCGAGCCCGAGGTGCTCTTCACCCACCACCAGCACGCCCGCGAGCACCTGACCGTCGAGATGGCTCTCTACCTGCTCAAGGAGTTCGGCTCCAAGTACGGCACCGACTCCCGGGTCACCAACGCCGTCAACGGCCGCGAGATCTGGATCGTCCCGGACCTCAACCCGGACGGCGGCGAGTACGACATCGCCACCGGCTCCTACCGCTCCTGGCGCAAGAACCGCCAGCCCAACAGCGGATCCTCGTACATCGGCACGGACGAGAACCGGAACTGGAACTACAAGTGGGGCTGCTGCGGCGGCTCCAGCAGCAGCAAGAGCTCCGAGACCTACCGGGGCGCGGCCGCCGAGTCGGCGCCCGAGGTGAAGGCCGTCTCGGACTTCGTCCGCAGCCGGGTGATCGGCGGCAAGCAGCAGATCAAGGCCGCCATCGACTTCCACACGTACAGCGAGCTCGTCCTGTGGCCCTTCGGCTACACCTACAACGACACCGCCCCGGGCCTGACCGCCGACGACCTCGCCGTCTACAAGAAGATCGGCACGAGCATGGCGGCGAGCAACGGCTACACGCCGGAGCAGTCGAGCGACCTGTACATCACGGACGGCACCATCGACGACTGGCTGTGGGGCAACCAGAAGATCTTCTCCTACACCTTCGAGATGTACCCGGAGAGCGGCGGGGGCGGCTTCTACCCGCCGGACGAGGTGATCGACCGCGAGACCGCGCGGAACAAGGACGCCGTGCTCCAGCTGCTGGAGAACGCGGACTGCATGTACCGCTCGATCGGCAAGGAAGCCCAGTACTGCTCGTAGCGCACGCGTGAACGGGGCGCCCCGCCGCCAGGGGGGCGCCCCACCCGCACGTCCCGCCCGGCCGCGGCTCAGCCGAGGACGGCGAGGGCGTCGATCTCGACGAGCAGCCCGGCCGGCAGGCCCACGTACACGGTGGTGCGGGCGGCGGGGGCCTCCTTCAGGCCCTGCTCCTCGAAGTACGCGTTGTAGATGTCGTTCATGTCGGCGAAGTGCGCGGTGTCCGTGAGGTAGACGCGGATCATCATCACGTCGTCCCAGCTCGCGCCGCCCGCCTCCAGCACGGAGCGGACGTTCTCCAGCGTCTGCAGGGTCTGCTCGCGCAGCGTCGGTCCGGCGGGGGTGGGCGGCTGCCCGTCGACGTGCGGGAGGAAGCCGACCTGGCCGGCCACCTGGAGGATGTTCCCCTTGCGCACGCCGTGCGAGAACCTCGCGGGCGGGACGGTGTGGGTGGCGGGGGTGATGGCGGTCTTCGCGGTTCCTGCGGTGCTCGCGGTCACGGTCTCTCCTGTGCTCCTGAATAGTCCTGGCTGATGGCATCGGCGGTACCGAGTACCTGCGGCAGCAGTTCGAGGAGCCCCTCGGCGGAGACGACCACGCCGGGCGCGGAGACGGACAGCGCGGCGACGACCCGCCCGTCCGGCCCGCGCACGGGCGCGCCGAGGCAGTTGACGGACTCCTCGTGCCCGCCGAGGTCGGTGGCCCAGCCCTGCTCGCGCACGAGGTCCAGCTCGCGGAGGAAGGCGGCCGCGTCCGGCGTGGAGCGGGGGGTGTAGCGGGGGTACTCGATCCGCTCGGCGAGGGCCCGGCGCTCGGCCTCGGGAAGGTCGGCGAGGAGCAGCTTGGCGACGGCGGCGACCGTGAGGGGCACGGGCCTGCCGATGCGGGAGTACATGCGGACGGGGTTGCGGCTGTCGACCTTGTCGACGTACACGACCTCGTCGTCCTGGTGGAGGGCGAGGTGAACGGTGTGGCCGGTGGCCCGGTTGAGCTCCACGAGGTGGGGGTGCGCGATCTCCCGGACGTCGAGGTTCTCCATGGCCTCGGCGGCGAGCGCGAAGAGCTTCGACCCCAGTCGGTAGCGGCCGTCGGCCTGGCGGTAGACGAGCCCGTGCTCGTCCAGCGTGCGCAGGAGGCGGAGGGCGGTGCTCTTGTGCACGCCGAGCTCGTCGGCGACCGCGCCGAGGGAGGCCGGGCCGTTCGCGAGCAGCGGCAGGATCCGGAGCGCCCGCTCCACCGACTGGCTCATCGCTCGTCCCCTTCCGCACCCGTCCAGATCAACCCGGCTCCGCAGGGCCCCGGGCTCCGCCCCGGCAACGGCGCCGCGCGTTGACCCACCGTCACCCGGGATGTTAGACAGCATGCAGCGACATACGCAACGACCGTTGCATACCGCGCAATCCCCGGGAGGCACCCGCATGGCCAGCGACAGCGACCCCGTCAAGGACCTCGCCGACGAGCCGGTCGACCACCGGTTCAAGGGGCTCCCGCCGGATGCCCAGACGCAGGGCCTCACCGTCGGGCAGCTCGCCGCCCAGCGCCGGGACCTCCACACGGGCGGCTTCACCACGCCCGTCCTGACGCTCGACGCCGACGCGCTGGAGCACAACCTCTCCGTCCTCGGCGCCTACGCCGCCCGCCACGACCTCGCCTTCGCCCCGCACGGCAAGACCTGCATGTCGCCGCAGCTGTTCCGCCGCCAGCTGGACCACGGCGCGTGGGGCATCACCGCCGCCGTCCCCCACCAGGCCCGCGTCTACCGCGCCTTCGGCATCCAGCGGATCTTCCTCGCCAACGAGCTCGTCGATCCCGCCGCCCTGCGCTGGGTCGCCGGCGAGCTCGCCGCCGACCCCGACTTCCGCTTCGTCTGCTACGTCGACTCCGTGCGCGGGGTCCACCTCATGGACCGCGCCCTGCGCGACGCGCCCGCCGTCGTCGACGTGGTCGTCGAGCTCGGCGCCGGCGAGGGCGCCCGCACCGGGGCCCGTACCGAGCAGGACTGCCGCGCCGTCGCCGACGCGGTCGCCGCCACCGCCACCCTGCGCCTGGTCGGCATGGGCGGCTACGAGGCCGAGGTGCCCGACGCCGACCCGGCGAACGTCCACGCGTACCTGCGCCGGCTCACCGCCCTGGCCGTCGAGTTCGACAAGGCGGGCCGGTTCGCCCCCGACCTGGAGGAGATCGTCGTCAGCGCCGGCGGCTCGGCCTGGTTCGACGCCGTCGCGGACGTCTTCGCCGAGCTGCCGGAGCTGTCCCGCCCCACGCTCAAGCTGCTCCGTTCGGGTGCGTACGTCTCGCACGACCACGGCTGGTACACCCGTCTCACCCCCTTCAACCGCCATCCCGAAGAGGGCGGCCTGCGCCCGGCGTTCCGGCTGTGGACCCAGGTGGTCTCCCGCCCCTCCCCCACCCAGGCCTTCGTCAACGCGGGCAAGCGCGACATCGCCTACGACCTGGGGCTGCCCGAGGCCGAGCTGGTGCGCGACGCGCTCACCGGCGTCGAACGCCCGGCCACCGGCGTCCGCGTGGTGAAGCTGTCCGACCAGCACGCCTGGCTGGAGACCGACTCGGCCGACGACATCCAGGTCGGCGACCTGGTGGCACTCGGCATGTCGCACCCCTGCACGATCTTCGAGAAGTGGCCGCTGATCCCGGTCGTGGAGGCCGACGGCACCGTCACCGACTACGTCCGCACCTTCTTCTAGGAACGGACCGGTGGACCTGGTCATACGGGGGGCCCGCGTCGTCGACGGCACGGGCGGGCCCTCGTACACCGCGGACGTCGGCGTCCACGAGGGCCGGATCGCCGAGATCGGCTCGCTCCCCGGGGGCCGCAGGACCCTCGACGCGCACGGCCTCGCCCTCGCGCCCGGCTTCGTCGACATGCACGCCCACAGCGACCTCGCCCTGCTCCGCGATCCGGACCACAGCGCGAAGGCCGCCCAGGGCGTCACCCTCGAAGTCCTCGGCCAGGACGGCCTGTCGTACGCGCCCGTCGACGACCGGACGCTCGCCGGGGTACGGGCCGCCGTCGCCGGCTGGAACGGGCCGGGCGACGACGTGGACTTCGACTGGCGCACGGTCGGCGGCTACCTCGAGCGTCTGGACCGGGCCCACGGTGGTCGCGGCATCGCCGTCAACGCCGCCTACCTGGTCCCGCAGGGCACCGTCCGTGCGTACGCCCTCGGCTGGGACGACCGCCCCGCGACCGGGGCCGAGCTGGACCGGATGCGCTCGCTGGTCGCCGACGGCCTGGCACAGGGCGCCGTCGGCATGTCCTCCGGCCTCACCTACACGCCCGGCATGTACGCCTCCGGTGCCGAACTGACCGAGCTGTGCCGGGTGGTGGCGGAGTACGGCGGCTACTACTGCCCGCACCACCGCTCCTACGGCCACGGCGCGCTGGCCGCCTACGCCGAGATGGTCGCTCTGGCCCGGGAGGCCGGCTGCGCCCTGCACCTGGCCCACGCCACCATGAACTTCGGCGAGAACGAGGGCCGCGCCCCCGAGCTGCTCGCCCTGCTCGACGCGGCCCTGGCCGAGGGCGCCGACATCACCCTCGACAGCTACCCGTACACCCCCGGCTGCACCACCCTCGTCGCCCTCCTGCCCAGTTGGGCGAACGAGGGCGGCCCGGAGACGGTCCTGGCCCGCCTGCGCGACGACGCCCAGGCCGGGCGGATCCGCCACGCGCTGGAGGTGGAGGGCGCGGACGGCTGCCACGGGGTGCCCGTCGACTGGTCCACGGTCGAGATCTCGGGCGTCGCCGATCCCGCCCTCGGCGCGTACGTCGGCACGCGCCTGGACGGCTGGGAGACCGCCCGCCGGCTGCTGCTGGACGACCGCCTCGCGCCGACCGTCCTCCAGCACGTGGGCCATGAGGAGAACGTGCGGGCGATCATGCGCCACCGCGTCCACACCGGCGGCTCCGACGGCATCCTCCAGGGCGCGAAACCTCACCCGCGCGCCTACGGCACCTTCCCGCACTACCTCGGCCACTACGTCCGCGAACTCGGCCTGCTCTCCCTGGAGGAGTGCGTGGCGCACCTGGCCGGCCGCCCCGCGGCGCGCCTGCGCCTGCCCGACCGGGGCCTGGTCCGCGTGGGCCACCGCGCCGACCTCGTCCTCTTCGACCCCGGCACCGTCGCGGCCGGGTCCACGTACGAGCAGCCGCGGGTGCTGCCGACCGGAATCCCGCACGTCCTGATCGACGGGCGGTTCGTGATGCGCGACGGGCGCCGGACGGACGTGCTGGCCGGGCGTTCCGTGCGCCGCACCGCACGCGATCTTCGGTAAATCAGACACCTACGATGGGCGGCATGGTCGCCTTCGCCCTCGCCGCCCTGCTTTTCCTCGCATTCTGCATAAGCGTCCGGCAGGACCGGCGCCGCTTCAGCAACGCCGTGCTCCTGGGGCTGACCTTCCTCAGCGCCTGCTCCGCCCTGTTCCTCCAGGTGGGCAAGCTGCCCACCTGGGCGGCCGTCACGGTCGTCGTGCTCGCCTTCGCCTCACCCGCGTTCGGCACCCTGGCGCTGGGCGTCTTCCTCGTCCGCAACGGGGTGACCATGGTCCGCAAGGAGGGCCTGCGGCCGGCCAACCTGCTGTCCATGCTCGCGGGCCTCGCGATCTTCGCGCTGATCGCCTTGCTGGTCCTCGTCGGCGTGGTCGGCTCCCCCGTACTGGGCGGCATCGCCGGAACGCTCACCGTGGTGGCCGGCTACGTCTCCTTCGTCTTCTTCTGCTTCCTCGGCTACGCCTTCCTCTACGGGCGGATCAAGGTGCGCGGCGACGTCGACCACGTGGTCATGCTGGGCTCGGGCCTGATCGGCGGGGACCGCGTGCCGCCGCTGCTGGCCTCGCGCCTGCGCAAGGGACAGCAGATCTACGAGGGCCAGCTGGCCCGGGCCGGCCGGCCGCCGGTGCTGCTCGTCTCGGGCGGCAAGGGCTCGGACGAGAAGGTACCGGAGGCCCGGGCGATGGCGGACTGGCTGATCGCGGAGGGCGTGCCGGCGGAGCACATCGTGCTGGAGGACCGGTCCACCACGACCGAGGAGAACATGCGCTTCAGCCGGGAGCTCATGGAGGCGCACGATCCGGCCTACCGGTGCGTGGTGGTCACCAACAACTTCCACGCCTTCCGGGCCGCGATGCTGGCACGCAAGACCGGCGTCAACGGGCAGGTGGTGGGCTCCCCCACCGCGAAGTACTACTGGCCGAGCGCCACCATCCGGGAGTTCGTCGCGGTCTTCTGGGAGCACCGGACGGTGAACCTCGCTATCTGCGGCCTGCTGGCCGTTCTCGGCGCACTCGGCACGCTGGCCGCCGTCCTCGTCTGACCCCGTCCACTCGGCCGAGGACGCGCTCGAGGACGGAGGTGCCGTGACTCCCCCCTTGGCAGCCACGGCACCGGCACCCTCCCGTTCGCTACAGGCGCTGCCAGAGCGCCGGGACGTTCGGCGGCTCCCAGCCCGTCTGCGCCTGGTGCCCCTGGATGCAGCGGTAGCTCGCGCCGCCGTGGGTGACGGTGGCGCCGGCCGCGTAGACGGTGCCCGCCTTCCAGGTGCCGCCCGGCTCCGGCTCACCGGGGCCGGGGCCCGGGTCGCCGCCGGTGACCTTGAGGGTCAGTCCGTACGCCGACAGGATCGGGTTCAGCGGCTGGAAGAAGGTGGTCCCGCCGCTGGAGCAGTTGCCGGAACCGCCCGAGGTCACCCCCTGGGCCTGGCTCCCCGAGATGTAGGAGCCGCCGGAGTCGCCCGGCTCGGCGCAGACCGTCGTACGGGTCACGCCGGAGATGGTGCCCTCGGGGTAGGTGACGCTGGTGTTGTGCTGCTGGATCGTGCCGCAGTGCCAGCCGGTCGTCGAGCCGGAACGGCACACCGAAGCCCCGACCGGCTGCAGCACCGACCCCGTGACCTGCACGTTCGCTCCCCCGCTGCCCTTCACGTACGGGGTCGAGGCCCACTGGGCGTTGGCGGCCACCCAGGCCATGTCGTTGCCGGGGAAGACCGAGGCCTGGAAGGAACCCTGCGCGACCTGGTTGAAGCCGCTGGTGGTGGTGCCGGCGCGCCCGCAGTGCCCGGCGGTGGCGAAGCCGTCGGTGGTCCCCTTGGTGACCGGGAAGCCCACGGAGCAGCGGCCGCTGCCGTTCATGTAGTAGGCGTCCCCGCCGCGCAGGTCGTAGAGGGGACGCGGGGACCCGGCCGTACGGACCACCGTGACCAGGGCCGGGTCGGTCCCGGTGGCGGCCAGCAGGCGCGCGGCCGCTCCCGGCTCGGCCTCTTCGACGACGAGCGTGTTGGAGCGCGGGTCGACGTACCGCACGGGGGTCCCGGCGGTGGCCGCCCCGTCCAGGGCGGCCCTGGCGGAGTCCAGGTCGGCGAGGGTGCGGGTGACGAGCCTGACCGTGGCCCCGGTGGCCCGTATGGCGGCGGTGTCGACGGCGCGGGTGGTGGCGACGGTGAGGGTGGCGGCGTCGGCGCCGTCCACCCAGGCACCGGCGAAGGCGGCGCCGAGCCGCATCCGCAGCCGGGCGGCGGTGGCCCCCGCCTCGGCCTCGTGCGCGAGCCGGGCCCTGGCCTGCGCGGGGGTCAGGCCGAGGTCGCGCTGCATGGCGGCGAGCAGCTCGGGCGGGGCGTCGGCGGTGCGCAGGGTGGTCGCCGCCGAGGGGGCGGCGGGGGCGGAGTCGGCGGTGGCGCCACTCGTCCCGGCCAGCAGCAGCCCGGCGGCGGCCAGGGCGGTACACGCCGCGCGGGCGTGTCGCTTGAGCATGGGGGATCTCCTCGGTTTCCGGTGGGGTCTGCGGAAACCGTAGAAATCCGAACCGGCCTGCGGGAGCTGCCGGTTGGCCCCTCCCCCGGTGTTATGCCCGGGGCGTCGCGGCGGCCGACGTGCGTTCATGGGCCGGTGGCCGGACCATGGGGCCAGGGGAAGGGGAAACCGTAGGAGGTACGCGATGGTCAGTGAACCCGACGAGCAGCCCACACGGTCGGACCGGCTCTTCACGGGCGGGGAACGGCCGTACGACCCCGAGGACCTCGTGATGGTGACCGGCCACGACCCGACTCCGGAGCGGGTCGCGAAGGCACGCGAGCTGATCGAGAAGGAGGGCCCGCAGGTCATCGAGCGGTACCTGCCGTAGGCAGGCCGCACCAAGGCTGCCCACCGCCCCCGGCCCCGCCGGGGGCGTCCCGCGATCCGGCCCCGCCGGCGTGCGAGGCGGGGGCCCGGAGCGGAGCCCCGGGAGCCGGAGCGGAGCCCCGGGAGCCGGATCGGCAGCCGCGCGAGCTACGCCGCAGACCGCGGCGCCGCCTGCCGCAACCCCGCGCCGCCCACCCTGGCCAAGGCCTCCGCGTGCGCGGCCCTCGCGTGCGCCAGCACCCCCGCAGCGCCGGCGGCAGCCCCCGCCGCGGGGTGCCAGCCCAGCAGGTGGCGCCACACCAGCGGAGTCCCGGCCAGCGGCCGCGTGACCACCCCGGGGGTCGCCGGGAAGGTCGCCCGGCACAGCCCCACCGCCCGCCCGACCTGCACCAGGTGCACGCACGACGCGGTGTCGGTCTCATAGACGCAGGCGGGCGTGAAGCCGGCCCGTACGCAGGCCGCGGCGAAGCAGTCCCCGAAGCACCCGTCGCCCGGTACGTCCGCCCACGCCTCGGCGGCCAGCTCGGCCAGCTCGACCTCTCCGCGCGGGGCGAGGGCCAGCGGATGGTCCTCGGCCAGCATCACGTGCACCGGGTCCCGCGCCACCTCCATCCATGCGAGGCGCCCTGGCTCGGGCGGCGCGCTCTCCCCGCAGACCCCCACCAGCGCGAAGTCCAGGCGCCCGTCGGCGACGCTCCCGGCGACCTCCCGCTCGGACCAGGAGGTGTACGTGGTCACCGGCACCCCAGGTGCCTCGCGGGCGAGCCGGTCCACGAGCCCGCCGAGCAACGGCCCGTGCGTCCCGCCGAGCCGGTGGCCCTGCCCCGCCCCCTGCCGGGCGAACCGCTGGGCTTCCTCCTGCAGCTCGCACACCGCGGGCAGCAGCACCCGCGCCCGCTCCAGCACGAGCTCCCCGAGCGCGGTGGCCCGTACGCCCTCCCGCCCGCGCACGAACAGCGTCCCGCCCAGCGCCCGCTCGATCCGCTTCAGCTGCGTGCTGAGCGCGGGCTGCGCGAGGCCGAGGACGGTGGCGGCCCGGGTCAGACTCCCGGCGTCGGCGACGGCCCTGACGATCTTGAGGTGCCTCAGCTCCAGATCCATGCCACGAGCTTGGTCCAGACCTGAAGGCGTGCGCTACGGGTCGTGCGCATCCAGAATCGTTAATGCTCGTTAGCCGCCAGGGGGCCACAACCCTAAGGACAGGTAAATGCACGCACTCGATGTCGACTGGGACCACCCCACGGACCCGCGACCCGGACCACGGCTCGACCACGTCCGCGCCTACGTGACCACCGCGGGCGCCGACGGGCACCTGTGGCACGGCGTTCCCACCCTGCTGCTCACCACGGTGGACCGCGCCACCGGCCGCACCGTCCGCACCCCGCTGATCTACGGCGAGGACGCCGGCCGTTTCATCGTCCTGGCCGCGGGCCACGGGTCCGCGGACCACCCGCACTGGTACCGGAACCTCACGGCCCACCCGGAGGTCCGCCTGCAGGTCGGGGCCGCCACCGTGAAGGCGACGGCGCGCACGGCCACGCCGGAGGAGCGGGAGACGTACTGGGACATGATGACGGCCCTCTGGCCCCCGTTCGAGGACGACCAGTGGGCCGCCCGGCCGCGCCAGATCCCTCTGGTGATCCTGGAGGGGTAGCGCGTACGGATCTCGCATGGACCGCGACCGAGCGCACTTCGAGGTCGTCGCGCGCCGGGTTGCCGTTCGCCCGCAGCCGGTATTCGGAGCCCGTGCAGTTCGCCCCCCTGTAGACGGTCACCGGGGTGTCGGTCCCGTTGTGCGGGCCGTAGCCGGGCAGCAGCTCGTCGTCCAGGGCGAACGCGGCCAGGGCGGCGGCCGCGGCGTTGCGGAGCTTCATGGGGAGGAATTCCTTCCGAGGGGCTGGGGCGTGCGGGCACGACCCTAGGAGGACGGAACGGGACGAATCGATCCTCCAAGATCGCTCGGCGTGGCGCGCCCGCAGCGCACGGCCCGGCCGGGCCCTAGGTGTATTGATCACGAGCGTTGTTAACAGTGTCGGGTCTTGATCATGGCGAAGACCTCCGGTGTGGTGGAGGTGTCTAGGCTCCACACCACGC
>NZ_JARAYQ010000242.1:0-12348 GCF_033794505.1 Streptomyces sp. MB09-01
CCCCCCCCACGTTGGCGGGGCCGTCTTGTCCCCTCGACCGCCACCCCCGCCATGGCCCCGGTGTCGACGACCAGGGCGCCGGCGCGGGTGGACCAGCCGGCGTAGCCGTGCCCGCCGCCGCGCGGGACGACGGCCGCGCCGGAGCGGCGGGCGAAGTCCAGGCAGACGGCCACGTCCGCGGCGTGCGCGGGATAGGCCACCGCGGCGGGCGCGACGGCGTCGTAGCGGGGCTGGAACAGCCGGCGGGCCTCGGCGTAGTCCCGCTCACCGGGGAGCACCACCCGCCCGTCGATCCCTCGGGCCAGCGCACCGTAGTCCGGGCCCCGGGCGGCCGCGCCGAGGGTGGCGAGTACCGCCGCGGCGGCGCTGCCCAGGACTTGGCGGCGATGGAGACGCATACCTCCTTCCTGCCACCGCCCGCCCCGATCGCCGCGAAGGCGGGCCCACACACACCGGCCGGCCCCCCGAACGGCTCATGGCCGAAACGGTTCGGCTTGTCGTATGGACGGACCGGTCCGGACGGCATCGGACCCCTAGGCTGCGCCCATGCCACTCGTCGACCTCAGCGCGCACACCGAAGACTTCAACGCCGATCCGTACCCCTTCTACGCCGCGCTGCGCACCGCAGGCCCCGTCCACGAAGTGGTCCTGGGCGGCGAGCGGACGTGGCTGGTCGTCGGCCACGAGGAGGCCCGGCAGGCGCTCGGTCACCCGGGCCTGTCGAAGAACTGGTTCGGCGCCGGGCTGTTCGGGGACGCACCCGTCCCGGCCGTCGCCACGAGCATGCTGGACGCGGACCCGCCCCACCACACCCGGCTGCGCGGCCTGGTGGCCCGCGAGTTCACCGCCCGCCGGATCGCATCCCTGCGCCCCCGCGTCCAGCAGATCACCGACGAACTGCTCGACGCGATGGCGGCACGGCCCGACCGGCGGGCCGACCTGATCGGGTCCTTCGCCGTACCGCTGCCGATGACCGTGATCTGCGAACTCCTCGGCGTACCCGGCCTGGACCGCGCGCGGTTCCGGTACTGGTCGGGCGAGATCGTCGCCCCGCAGGACGGTGGGGGCGCGGACGGCCGCGTCCTCGACCAGATGACCGCGTACCTCTCCGAACTCGTCGGGGCCAAGGCGGCGGATCCCGGCGAGGACCTGCTCAGCGCCCTGATCCGCACCCGCGACGAGGAGGGCGACCGGCTCTCACCGGACGAGCTGATCGGGATGGCCTTCCTGTTGCTGGTCGCGGGCCATGAGACCACCGTGAACCTGGTGGGCAACGGCGTGCGGGCGCTGCTCGCGCACCCCGAACAGCTCGCCGCGCTGCGCGCCGACCCGGACGGTCTGATCGACGGCGCGGTGGAGGAGATGCTGCGCTACGACGGCCCGGTCCAGCACGCCACGTACCGCTTCGCCCGCACCGGCCTGGAACTCGGCGGCACCTTCGTCCCCGCCGGTTCCTCCGTCCTGGTCGCCCTCGCCGCGGCGGACCGGGATCCGGCACGTTTCGCGCGGCCCGGGCCCGACGTGTTCGACATCCGGCGCCCCGGCCCGGGCCACCTCGCCTTCGGGCACGGCATCCACTTCTGCCTCGGCGCCCCGCTCGCCCGGATGGAGGGCCGCATCGCGATCCGGGCCCTGCTGGAGCGCTTCCCGGAGCTGGCCGAGGACCCGGACGCGGGGCCGCGGGACTGGCTTACGGGCGGGCTGATGCGGGGTGTCACCCGGCTGCCGCTGCGCTGGTGAAGGACGGCCGCCGGGTCAGCCGGCGGATCACCCCTTGCGCGCCAGCAGGAAGCCCTGCGGGGACCTCTCGAGGGTGTCCGGTTCTCGGACCAGGCGGGCCACCTCGGCCAGTCCGGCTCCGGCCAGCAGGCCCGCGATCAGGTCGGGGGGCGTCGCGTACACGTCGAGTTCGAACGGATGCCCGTAGGCGTGCTCCAGGCGGACCCTCTCGTCGCCCGCCTTGAAGGCGATCAGGACGTAGCCGCCCGGCACCAGCACCCGGGCGAACTCCGCGAACACCGTGGGAAGTTCCGCGGGAGGGGTGTGCACGGTGGAGTTCCAGGCCAGGACCCCGCCGAGCACCCCGTCGGCGATGTCCAGCGCGGCCATCGACCCCACCTCGAACCGCAGCCCCGGGTACGTCCGGCGGGCCACCGCCACCATCGCCGGGGACAGGTCGACCCCGAAGGCCCGTACGCCGAGCCCGTCCAGATGCGCCGTCACCCGGCCCGGGCCGCAGCCCAGGTCGGCCACCGCCCGGCCACCGCCGCCCCCGTTCCCGCGCACGCCGTTGCGCACGTACTCGGCGAAGGCGGCCAGCACGGCCCGGTCCAGTGGCTTCCTGGCCAGTTCCGTACCGACGAGCCGGGCGTAGTCGACGGCGACGGCGTCGTAGGACGCCCTCACCGAGGTCAGGTCCGAGGTCTCCGTCATACCCCGGGACAGTAGCCGCCCGAATCAGTCCGGGGGACCCCCGGCCCTGGTGCTCCGGCTCACCTTCCGGCCAGCGGATTGGGCAGTTCCGCCCACTGATCGCCGGGGATGCCGGGGCTCAGCCGCATCAGGGTGAGCGCCTTGGTGGGCAGCGGCCCGGTCAGCAGGGCCTCGGTGTCGGCGGTCGACGGCAGCGTGGCGACCTCGGCGAGGGCCTCGGCGAAGGCCCCGGCCGAGCCCGCCGTGGCGCCGAGCGCCCCCGTCAGCAGGGACCCGAACAGCTTGCGCCGCAGCACGGTCACGTCGTCGGTGATCAGCCTGCCGGACAGCGGCGGCACCGGCAGGCCGTGCCGGACGAGCCGGGCCGGGCTGATCCGGATGTCGGCGAGGTCGCGGTAGACCAGCCGGACCGGGGCCCCGGTGGCGGAGAGGACGACGAGGAGGTTCTGGCCGTGGGCCTCCAGGGCCACCCCCAGCTCCAGCACCCGCAGGCACACCGACAGCGCGAGACGGGCGAAGTCCGCCCGCCAGGCCGCCGAACGCGCCGGCGGGAACGACGCCAGGGCCGCCACCGGGAGCACCCGCTCACCGGCGGCGGCGTCCGCATGGACCTCCGGCGGCTCGCGCAGCACGGCCGCCAGGTCCGGAGTGTGCGCGGTCGCCGCCCCCAGGGTGCGGGTGATGTGCAGCCGGCCGTCGAGCCGCTCGGACAGGCCCTGGGCGAAGGCGGACACGGCCGCCGCCGTCTCGATGGAGTAGACGGAGATGTCCCGGACGGAGGAGGTCAGCCGGGCGCTCAGCGCCGTCTTCACGTGAGGGCCGCCGTCCGCGGGCGCCAGCGTGCGCAGGGCCATCAGCGGGTGCGCCGCGAAACCGAACCGCACCCGCTCGTGCCGCAGCACGTGCGCCGCCTGCCACGGATGCACCGGGACCAGGATCTGCTCCGCGTCCCGCAGCCACTCCGGCCAGTCCCCGGTGACCAGGCACTTTTCAGCCGGTACGGCGACCAGCCCGAGCTCCACCACCGGGCGGTGCTCGGGCGCGTACGCCAGCTGCTCGGCCACGGAGAAGCCCGGCCGGGAACGGCAGTTCGGGTGGTACGGATGGCCGTCCACCACCCGCTGTTCCCACTCCCAGGTGGTCCCCGGGGCGCAATCCTCCCCGGCCGGCGGCCGGCCGGCCCGGGAGAGTGCGAGGGAGGCCGTGCTGCCGTCGAGTTCGGCGGCGAACTCCTTCCCGTGTACCGGCTCCAGCGCCGTGACCAGCGCCGCGGCCTGCCCGTACGCCCGGCCGTCGAGCAGCAGTTCGCTCACGTACGGCTCGGTGGCGTACGGATCCGGCAGTGGGCCCTCCAGCCGGGCGCCGTCGGCCAGCAGGAGCGCCAGGCCGTCCGGCCCCCGCTCCCGGCCCACGACCCAGGGCAGCGGTTCGAAGGCCAGCGCCCGCCACAGCCGGGTCAGCACGGCCGCCCGGGCACCGCTCAGGGCAGCGGCGTACCCGGGGCCGAGCGAGGGCCGTACACCGGCCAGTTCGGCGGCGACGGCCTCTTCGGCCGGGGAGCTGGGAAAGTACATGCTGGGCTCCGACATCGGAATATCGCTTTACGGGATGATCAAGTAATCATTGCGGATACCGACGATCACGACCGGTGGTTACGCCTTGCGGACCCCCGGCGCACCGGATGGACCGAATGGAATCAGTGGACCTCAACGCCGCCGCCGACGCGTACGCCGCCACCCCGCTCCTCAACTGCCTGCTGCGGGAGACGGCCGATCCCGTCGAACCCACCGGGAGCGGCGGCCCCGCCGAAGAGTACGGCGCGGGCGGGGCGGTGGGCGCGGGAATCCACCGGCTGCGCGGCAGCGGGCGGCTGCTCCGGGTGCGCGGCGGACGCCGGCCGGTGCGCCCCGAACTGCGTACGGCCGCCGGCTGGCATGCGCTCGGCCACGCCGAACTGGTCAAGCTCGTCTCCGACGAACTGGGCCGGTACACCGGCGTCCCCAACGACGAGCTCCCGGTCGAGATCACCGACAGCCGGGACGCGATCGCCGCGCTGCTGGCCGCCCGGGCCGCGGCCGAGGCCCCGGAGGACCCGTACGTCCTCTCCGAGCAGTCCCTGGTGATGGGCCACCCGCACCACCCCGCCCCCAAGGCCCGGGGCGGGGCCCCGGCCGGAAGCTGGCTGCCGTACGCGCCGGAGGCCCACGCCCGCTTCCCGCTGGTCTTCCTCGGGCTGCGCGAGGACCATGCCGCCGAGGAGGGCGGCCCGGCCGCCTCCGACGCGATCGACTCCCTGGCCGACGCCCTCGGCGGGCCGCACGCCCCGGCCGGCTACCGGCTGCTGCCCGCCCATCCCTGGCAGCTCGACCTGGTGGGCGACCGGCCCGCGGTGCGCGAGGCCCTCGCCGACGGTCGGCTGCTGCGGCTCGGGGAGAGCCGCCGGCCCGTCTGGCCCACCGCCTCGATCAGGACCCTGTACGTACCGGAACCGGCGGCCGACCTCTTCGTGAAGTTCAGCCTAGACGTCCGGATCACCAATGACGTGCGCCGGCTGTGGCGGCACGACCTGCTGAAACTGCGCCGCACCGACGCGGCCGTCGAGGCCGGTTTCGCCGCGCTGCGCCGGACGGGCTCGGACGCGGCCTGGCTGGCCGACCGCGGCTACCGCACCGCCTCCTTCGCCTTCGAGGAGCTCGCCGTCCTCGTCCGCGACGGCCTGCACGCCCACACCGTGCCGGGGGTCACCCCGCTGCTGGCCGCCGCGCTCGCCGAGGGCTTCGCGGGCAGCCCGCCGACCGGCGCCACCGACCCCGTCCGCTGGTGGCGGGCGTACCTGCGCCAGGTCGTGCCGCCGGTGCTGGAGCTGTTCGCCCGGCACGGAGTCGTGCTGGAGGCCCACCTGCAGAACACCCTGGTCGCCGTCGACGCGGAGGGCATGCCCGTGCAGGCCCTCTTCCGGGACGCGGAAGGGGTGAAGCTGCTGCCGGACCTGCCCCGCCCGGACGCCTGGCAGCGCCTGGTCTACTGCCTGGTCGTCAACCACCTGGCGGAGATCGCGGGAGCACTGGCCGGACGGTATCCGGACATCTCGCCGCTGCTGTGGCCGGCCGTACGGCAGGAGCTCCTGCGCTACGACGCCACGCGCGGGCTACCCGAGATCGCGGAGCTGCTCGCCGCCCCGACCCTGCCGGCCAAGACCAACCTGCTGCTGCGCTGGACGCGGGCGGACGGCGCGGACGCCCGCTACCTGCCCCTGCCCAACCCGCTGCGGGACTGAGGGGATGTACGGATCCGGCCAAGGTGGGCCGCGTACCTGGATCCCCCCTCACGAAAGGTATAGACCAATGCTACGTTGGTCGGGCAGACCGCGCAGTCCTTGACCACCCGTCAGAGGAGAAGCCATGCCCTCCCCTTCGCGGGGCGGCGGCCCGGCCGCCATGCCCAAGTACCAGCGGATCGCCGCAGCTCTGCGCCGCGATCTCGAGCGCGCCGCACGCACCCCCGGCGGCAGACTGCCCTCCGAGCGCAGCCTGGCCGCCCGTTACGAGGTCAACCGGCAGACCATCCGGGCCGCCCTCCAGCATCTGCGCGAGGACGGCCTGGTCGTCACCGGCCGCCGCGGCACCCGGCCCGCCGTCACCGCCGTGGTGGTCCCCGTCGCTGCCGGGCCGGGGAGCGGGACCGCGGCCGAGCCGGCGGACGTGCGGCCCGCCCGCGTGCCCGTCCTCACCCGGAGCCGGCTCACCCTCGTCACCGTCCCGCCCTCGCTCGCCGGGCTGCTCGGCATGGCCGGCGGGGACTCCACCCTGGTGCATCACCACCGCGAACGCGGCCCGGCCGGGGAGACCCTTCGTGACGCCGTCACGTATTTCAGTCCGGGCGCCGTCGCGCGGGATCCCGAGCTGGCCGGCTACCGCAACCGCGTGGAGACGCTCCGCGACGGTGACCTCGCCCCGCTACAGCGCTGGCTCGACCGCGCCGCGGCGGGCGGCCGGGTCGCGGAGACCATCACCATGACCCGCACCACCCACCCGCCGGCTGCGTCCACGGCCTGCGGCCTCACGGTGCGCCGCACCCTGCACGACGCCTCGGGCCGGCTGCTGGCCGTCACCGACCTGGCCTTCCCCACGTGGGACCGCCTGACCTTCCACCGCGACCGCCGGGACCCCGCGACCACCGGCTTCCGAGTCACGTAGGTCACACGCCCGGGCCGCCGGGTCCCGGTCCACCCGGGCGGGCGTGCGGTGTGGGCTCCGACACGCCGCGGGCGGCGGCCCGCCGGGCCCCGCGGGCATTCCGGTCGCCGGGCGTCCGCCCCAACTCCGTCCCGGTGGCCGCGCGTCGCCACCCGGCCCGCACCGCTGCCCCGCGCCCCGCGGTTTCCCGCCCGGCAAGTGACCTGAATCACGCTGGTGTTTGCGCTGGTGAATGCGGGGCATCGTGGACTGCTGGAGCGGAACCACGCCCTCCGGTCGTTCGTGCCGGAAGCGAGGCGCACACGGGCAGATCCCGTCCCGCTCTACGGCCCGCCGGTCCGCCGACGCCCGCCGTACCCCGTACGACCCGTGAGGTTTATGTGTCCACGCTCCAAGCCGAGCACGTCTACAAGGTGTTCGGAAGACGACCCGACGACGCCGTCCGCGCCCTCGAAAGCGGCACCGACCGCAACGAGTTGCGCGCCGACGGCACCACGGCCGCAGTGATCGACGCCTCGTTCAGCGTCGAACCCGGCCAGATCTTCGTCGTCATGGGTCTGTCGGGGTCCGGCAAGTCCACGCTGCTGCGCATGCTGAACGGACTGCTCGAGCCCACCGCGGGACGCATCCTCTTCGGCGGCCAGGACCTCACCGCCCTCAGCGCGGGCGAGCTGCGCCGCGTACGGTCCACGAAGATCTCCATGGTCTTCCAGCACTTCGCGCTCTTCCCGCACCGGAATGTCCTGGAGAACGCCGGCTACGGCCTGGAGGTGCAGGGCGTCCCCCGCGCCGAGCGCGAGCGGCGCGCCGCCGAGGCGCTGGCCCTGTGCGGCCTGGAGGGCTGGGAGAAGTCCTGGCCCGACGAGCTCTCCGGCGGCATGCAGCAGCGGGTCGGCCTCGCCCGGGCCCTGGCCACGGACGCGGACCTCCTGCTGATGGACGAGTCCTTCAGCGCCCTGGACCCGCTGATCCGCCGCGACATGCAGGACCAGCTGCTGGAACTCCAGAAGCGCTTCAAGAAGACCATCGTCTTCATCACGCACGACCTCAACGAGGCCATGCGCATCGGCGACGGCATCGCCGTCATGCGCGACGGCCGCATCGTCCAGCAGGGCACCGCCGAGGACATCCTCATCCGCCCCGCCGACGACTACGTCGCCTCCTTCATCCAGGACGTCGACCGTTCGCGGGTGCTCACGGCCGACGCCGTCATGGACGAGCCCGACGCGGACGCGGACGCCTGCGGCTGCCCGACCGTCCATGGCGACACCCCGCTCGCCGACCTGTGCGCGGTCAGCGCCCGGGTCCCGCACGCGGTCGCCGTCACCGACGGGGAAGGGGCCGTCGTCGGCTCCGTGCCGCAGGACCGGCTCATCGCCTTCCTCGGCGACGAACAACGGCCCCCGATGGCCTGCGCGGAGGTTGCCGCCTGATGCCCCGCCTGCACCTCGGCGCCTGGGTCGACAGCGGTGTCGACTTCCTCCAGAGCCACCTGTCCTGGCTGTTCGACGCCATCAGCGCGCTCGTGACCGGCCTCTACAACGGCATCGACGCCGTCCTCTCCGCCCCCGCCCCGCTGCTCTTCGCGGGCATCCTCGCGGTCGGCGCCTGGTGGCTGCGCGGACTCCTCGCGGGCCTGGGGGCCTTCGCCGGCCTCGCGCTCATCGACTCCGTCGGCCTGTGGCAGGACGCGATGTCCACGCTCTCCCTGGTCCTGGTCGCGACCCTGGTCACGCTGGTCTTCGCGATCCCGCTCGGCATCTGGGCCTCCAGGTCCGACCGGGTCAGCGCACTCCTGCGGCCCGTCCTGGACTTCATGCAGACCATGCCGGCCATGGTCTACCTCATCCCCGGGATCATCTTCTTCGGGGTGGGCGTGGTGCCCGGCATCATCGCCACCATCATCTTCTCGCTGCCGCCGGGCGTACGGATGACCGAGCTCGGCATCCGCCAAGTCGACGCGGAACTGGTCGAGGCCGCGGAGGCCTTCGGCACCACCCCGCGCGACACCCTCGTCCGCGTGCAGCTGCCCCTGGCCCTGCCGACGATCATGGCGGGCATCAACCAGGTCATCATGCTCGGCCTGTCCATGGTCGTCATCGCCGGCATGGTCGGCGGCGGCGGACTCGGCGGCGCCGTGTACCGCGCCATCGGCAACGTCGACATCGGCCTCGGCTTCGAGGCGGGCATCTCCATCGTCATCCTGGCCATGTACCTCGACCGGATGACCGGAGCGCTCGGCCGCCAGGTCTCCCCGCTCGGCCGGCGCGCCCTGGTCAAGGCGAGGGCCGCGGCCACCGGCGCGGCCAAGGTGTGGAACCACCGCCCCCGGCCCGCCCACGCCCTCAGCGGCGTCGTCGTGCTCGCCCTCGTCGCGGGCGGCCTCAGCACCTTCGGCGGCTCCACCACGGAGGACGGACCGGCAGGCGCCGCGAACATCGGCAAGGGCCGCACGGTCTCCGTCGGATACATCCCCTGGGACGAGGGCATCGCCTCCACCTTCCTGTGGAAGGAGCTGCTGGAGCGCCGGGGCTTCAAGGTCGACGCCCGCCAGCTGGAGGCCGGAGCCCTCTACACCGGCCTGGCCGGCGGCCAGCTCGACTTCCAGACCGACTCCTGGCTGCCCGTCACGCACGCGCAGTACTGGGAGAAGTACGGGAACGAGCTGGAGGACCTCGGCTCCTGGTACGGCCCCACCTCGCTGGAGCTGTCCGCGCCCTCGTACATGAAGGACGTCCGCTCGCTCGCCGACCTCAAGGGCAAGTCCGGTCAGTTCAAGGGCCGCATCATCGGCATCGAGCCGAGCGCCGGAGCCATGTCCATCCTCAAGGACAAGGTCCTGAAGGAGTACGGCCTCGAAGGCGAATACCAGGTCGTCGACGGCTCCACCCCCGGCATGCTCGCCGAGCTCAAGCGCGCCTACGAGAAGAAGGAGCCCGTGGCGGTCGTGCTGTGGTCCCCGCACTGGGCGTACTCCACGTACGAGCTGACCAAGCTGGAGGACCCGAAGGGCGCCTGGGGCAAGGGCGACGGGATCCACACCCTGGCCCGCAAGGGCTTCGCCGCCGACGAGCCCGAAGTCGCCCGCTGGCTGAGCTCGTTCAAGCTCACCGAGGAGCAGCTGACCAGCCTCGAGGCGAAGATCCAGGAGAACGGGAAGGGCAAGGAGCAGGACGCGGTCCGCGCCTGGCTGGGGGACCACCCCGAGGTAGACGAGCTCGCCTGACACCGACGAGCTCGCCTGACACCGACGGGCTCGCCCGGCACCGAAGGCGCCGGCGCGCGCAGGACCGTACGAGGCCCTGCACGCGCCGGCGCTTCCGTGTGTCCGCGCGGTGGTTCAGCCGACCAGCACGCGGTCCGGGGCCTCCTTCGGCCCTGCGGCAGCGCGGGAGCGGCGGGGCCGCACGGGCCACCAGATGGACCGGCCCAGCAGGGCGGCCAGCGCGGGCACCAGCACGATCGACAGGACGAAGGCGGAGAGCAGGATCCCGAGGGCCGTCGCGAAGCCGATCTGCTGGGTGGAGGGAGCGGGGGTGACGGCCAGGCTGCCGAAGGAAGCGGCCAGCACCAGGCCCGCCGTGGCGATGGCGGGCGCCGTGTGCCGCACGGCGCGGCCCACCGCCGCCCGTGCCGGACCCGGCCGCTCCATCTCCTCCCGGATCCGGTCGCTCATCAGGATGTTGTAGTCGGTGCCCAGCGCGACCACGAACAGGAACAGCACGAGCGGGAGGGTGAAGTCCACGCCGGGCCGGTCCAGCACGCGCTGGAACACCAGGGTCGAGGCGCCGAGGGTCGCGGCGAAGCCCAGTCCGACGGCGGCCAGCAGGATCACCGGCGCCAGCAGGCTGCGCAGCAGGGCGAGCAGGATCAGCGCGATGAGCACGGCAGCCACCGGGAAGACCACCTTCAGGTCCTTGTCGACGGCGGTCGAGATGTCGGCGAAGAGCGCGGGCGTACCGCCCACGTGCGCCTCGGTACCCGCCGGCGCGTGGGCCCGCACCGCGGCCCGGACCGGCCCGGTGACCAGGTCGCGCGCCTCCTTCCGCTGCGGGTCGGCCGTCAGGAAGAGGTCGATGCGGGCCGCCCGCCGGTCCTGGCTCAGCACGGTCTCCGCGACCTGGCCGACACCGCCGACCCCGGCGAGCGCCTCGGACAGCCCGCCCAGGCGCTCGACGGTGAGTGCGCCGCCGTCGGACGCCGTGACGAACACGCTGGTCGGGTCCGACACCCCGGCCGGCAGGGCACGCGAGATCTCGGCGGCGGTGACGACCGCGGCCGTGCGCTCCGCGCCCGCGCCGCCCTGCCCGTAGTCCATGCGCATCCCCATGACACCGGCGGCCAGCGTGCCGAGCAGCGCCACCGAGGCCAGGACCAGCGCCAGCGGCCGACGCGCCACCCGGTCGCCCAGGCGGGCGGCGGAGCCCGCGCGGGGAGCGTGCTTCAGGGCCCGGGAGGGCCAGAACATCCTGCGTCCGGTGACCGCCAGCAGGGCCGGCATCAGGGTCAGGCTGCCCAGCAGCATCACCAGTACCGACAGGGCGATGGCCGGCCCGAGCACCCGGAACTGGCCGAAGGAGGCGACCCCGAGCGTGGCGAACGCGGCGACGATGGTCAGCGCCGCGGAGGTGATGGCCGTACCCACCCGCCCGGCGACCTCGCAGGCCGCTTCGCGCCCGGACTGTTCGGGGTTCTCGCGCAGCTGCTCCCGGAAGCGGAAGAGGAGGAACAGGAAGTAGTCGATGCCGATGCCCACCAGCACCACGCTGATCAGCCCCGGCGTGGAATCGGCCAGTCCGGTGCCGGTCAGCAGCGCCGCGCCGACCACGACGCCGGCCGCGGCGCCCCCGATGACGGAGACCGCGAGCAGTGGCAGCAGCGCCGCCAGGACGCTGCGGAAGACCAGTACGTGCAGCAGGACGATAACCCCGAGCATGACCGCCCCGACCACCGTGGCCCTGGTCTTCTCGGCGTCCGCGGTGTCCACCCGGTCGGCGATCCCGCCGGTGAAGCCGGTCCGCAGCCCCTCCTCCGCGAACCGGTCCCGTGCGGATTCCCGGAAGGCGCGGTAGGTGTCCTGCACCCCGGGATCGGCGGGATTCCCGGTCAGTTCGACGGAGAGCAGGCGGAAGGAGCGGTCGGGCGCCGTCATGGCCGGGCTGACCCGGGGGATCTGCGAGTGGTCCTGGGCGAGGGGCATCGTGTCCTCGGTCCTGGGCATGGTGACACGCTTCCGGGCCAACTGCGCGGCCTGCGCGTCGATGCGCTCCTCGTCGACGGCGCCGAGCGGCGCCCCGTCCGAGCGGGCCACCAGCAGGGTCAGCAGGTTGGCGTCCGGCTTCACACCGAAACGGTCCTCCGCGATCTTCAGGGCGGCCGCCGAGTCGTAGTGCGCGGGCAGGAACCCGCCGTTGCCGGGCTGCGTGGCCCGGAAGACGAACGCCTGGCCCAGGATGGTGGCTGCGATACCCAGGACCGCCCACAGGGCGATGACCTTCCACGGACTTCGCGTCGAGAATCGGGTCAGGGCGCGGATCACTGGTCTCCTCCGGTCTGTACGGTGCCGGCCGGGTTCCCGGCCTGACTCCAGACCATCAGCGGGGAGCGCGGAAAACGTCGGGGCAGGGGAGGATCCGCACCGCGGGACCAGGGTCCGGGCGGGGGCGCCGACCAGGACCGGAGTCCTGGTACGGGCCCCCACCGGGGACTGGTGGCAGGG
>NZ_JARAYQ010000243.1:0-12098 GCF_033794505.1 Streptomyces sp. MB09-01
CCCGCCGGTCGCCCTCCCGCAGGTCGCCCTCCCGCAGGTCGCCGCGCCTGCCGAGGACGAGGCCGGCTCGGCCGGGGCCCACGCCGACGATCCGGTGCTGCTCGCGGTCGTCCAGGCCGTCACCGAGGTCGGCGGCTACCCGCCGGAACGCGTCGTGCGCGAGGCCCGCTTCTACGAGGACCTCGGCTTCGACTCGGTGATGATCATGCAGCTCAAGAATCAGGTGGAGGCCCGGCTGCCACGGGTCGGCGAGGTCTCCGTGCAGCAGATGCTGCCCGCCCTGCGCTCGGTCGGCTCGCTGGCCGCCTTCCTCGACGACATGCTCATGGCGAGGTCGGCATGACGCGGGCGGCGGACAGGACGAACGCGGCGGATCCGGCCCACCGCGCCACGGTGTACCTCGCGGGGGCCGGTACGGCGCTGCCCGGGGCCCCGGTGGACAACACCGCGCTCGGCGCGCTGCTGGGCGTGAGCGAGGAGTGGATCGACATCTTCGTCGGCACCAGGACCCGGCACTTCGGCTGGGACCCGGTCAGCGGAGAGGTCCGCGGCTCGCTCGCCGACCTGTGCGCCGAGGCCGGCGCGCGGGCCATGGGCGCCGCGGGACTCGGCCCCGCCGACATCGAGTTCGTGGTGCTCGCGACCGCGACACCGGACCTGCTCCTGCCGACCACGGCGAGCGAGGTCGCCGACCGGCTGGGCCTCGACCACCTGCCTGTCTACCAGATCCAGGCGGGCTGCTCCGGCGCCGTCCAGGCCCTCGACCTGGGCCGCACCCTGATCCTCGGCGGCCGCCGGGCCGGCCTGATCCTCGGCGGGGACGTGACGCACCGGTTCCTGTCGCCGCGGCGGGACGCCGCCCGGATGCCCACCGAGGAACTGGTCAACCACGTCCTCTTCGGGGACGGGGCCGGCGCCGCGGTCCTCACGGACGAGCCCGAGGGCGAGCGGGTCGCCGTGCGGGCGGTGCTGAACTCCTGGACCGGGCGGGGCCGTCCGCCCGGCCAGCTCCTCGACTGGTACGGGACCACCGACCGCGACTCGGAGCGGCAGATGCTGGCCGAGGACTACAAGGCGATCGAGGAGCACGTGCCGAAGATCTCCGTGGAGATCCTCTGGGAGCTGCTCGGGGGGCTCGGGTGGAGCCTCGACGACATCGGCTTCCTGCTGCCGCCCCAGCTGTCCGAGCGGATGACCGCGCGCATCGTCGAGCGGCTGCCGGCCGGCCCCGCACAGGAGGTCTCCTGCGTGTCCGAGACCGGGAACACGGGCAACGCCCTGCCCTTCCTGCAACTCGAGCGGCTGCTCCCGCAGTTCGCCGCCGGGGACCGGGCGCTGGCCCTGTGCGTGGAGTCCAGCAGGTGGATCAGGGCCGGGTTCGCCCTGGAGAAGGTGTGAGGCGTCGATGACGACGGGACTGGAGCGGCTGCGCGAACTGCGCGCGCAGGGTCTGCTGGAGAAGGCGTACGACCAGGTACCCGGGCTGCTCGCGCAGGAAGGCGGGCCGGGCGGGCCGGGCGGGCCGGGCGGCCCGACCGGAGCGGCCGCGGCCGGCCGGCTGCTCGGCGGACTCGACGCCGACGCCGTACTGGCCCACCACCCGCGGACCCCCGTCGTGACGGTGGCGGTCACCGGGCAGTCCACCGTCGGCCACGTCGTCGACCCGCTCCGGGGCGAACTGGCCCGCCATGGGCTGCTGCTGAAGCCGGTGCTCGGCGAACACGGCACGTACCTGCGCGACCTGACCGACCCCGGCGGCGAGCTGTGGACGGCCCGGCCGGACCTCACCCTGTGCCTGCTGGACGCCGAGACCGTCTTCACGCAGGTTCCCGCGGTGTGGCGGCCCGAGGACGTGGAACGCGCGGCCGAGGAGGTCCTGGGCCGGTGCGCCGCGCTGGCCGGGGCGGCCCCGGGGACCCTGGTGCTCAACACCCTTCCGCTGCCGCGCGGCTACAGCCACCAGCTGATCGACCACCGTTCCCGGGCCCTCCTGGGTGCCGTGTGGCGGGAGTTCAACGCCCGCCTGCTGAGGCTCGCCGCATCCGCGGCCCGGCTCGTCGTGATCGACCTGGAACCGCTGGTCGGCGAGGGAGGGCCGGTCACCGACCCGCGACTGGCCCGCCACGCCAAGGTCCAGCTCGGCGCGGAACTCCTCGCCGCCTACGCCCGCGAGGTCGGCCACCTGGCCCGCGCGCTGGCCGGCCGGGTCCGCAAGTGCCTGGTGCTCGACCTCGACGACACCCTGTGGGACGGGGTGCTCGGCGAGGAGGGGCCCGAAGGCATCGCGGCGGCCGGCACCCTGCGGGGGGAGGCGTTCGGGGCCTTCCAGAAGTGCGTCAAACAGCTCGGTTCCCAAGGCGTTCTCCTCGCGGTCAGCAGCAAGAACGACGAGGGTCCGGTCCTCGGGGCGCTGAGCACCCACCCCGACCTGGTGCTGCGCGAGGCCGACTTCGTACGGATCAACGCCAACTGGGAGCCCAAGGACGCCAATCTGGCCGACATCGCGCGCGCCCTGGACCTCGCCACCGACGCCCTCGTCTTCGCCGACGACTCACCGGCCGAGCGCGCGCTGGTGCGGCACGGGACGCCCGAGGTGGCCGTCGTGGCGCTCGACGAGGAACCCGCGCTGCACGTGACCCGGCTGCTGGCCGACGGATGGTTCGACACCCTGCGTCTGACCGACGAGGACCGGGCCAGGACCGGCGAGTACCACCGGCAGTGCGAGCGCCGGGCGCTGCAGGCCGGTTCGGGCTCGCACGAGGAGTTCCTGCGGGCACTGGAGGTCCGGGTCGGGCTCGGACCGCCCCGCCCCCACGAGTTCGCCCGGATGTCCCAGCTGACCCTGCGCACCCACCAGTTCAACCTGGCCGGCGGAGGCCACACGGAGTCCGAGCTGGCCGCCCTGGCCGCCGACCCGGCGCAGCTGCTGCTCGCCGCCCGCAGCGCGGACCGGTTCGGCGACAACGGCCTGGTCGGAGCGGTGCTCGGGACCGTGCGGGAGGGGGTCCTGCTGCTGGACAACATGTGGCTCAGCTGCCGGGTGCTCGCCCGCGGCGTCGAACACGCCGCCCTCGCCGTGCTGTTGGAGCAGGCCCGCACGCTCGGACTGTCCGGGGTGACCGCCCGGTACGTCCCCACCGCGCGCAACCACCGCGCCCGCGACTTCTACCCGTCCTGCGGCTTCACTCGGGCGGTCACCGGCGGGGCGGGGGACGCGGCGGTGGAGTTCCACCACGACCTGGCACGGGTGCCGGAAGTCCCGGCGCACGTGCGCATCACGGAAACCCCAGGGGGAAGACGGATGGATGAGCCTCGATAGCCTCGACGTGTTCCTGCGGACGGTCCGTGACGACCTCGGCCTGGACATCGCGATTCCCGAGGGCGCGGACACCGCACTGGTGGACCTGCCCGGCTGGGACTCGTTGAACCTGCTTCGTCTGGTGGCCCTCCTGGAGGAATCGGGCCACCGGGTACCGGTACACCGTCTGCTGGAGGCGCACCGCCTCCGGGAGATCCACACCCTCGTGAAGGAGTACGGATGACTGCCCCGGGCAGCCCCTCGCTCGGCCCACCGCTCGGTGAGCCCGTCGCCGTGGTACCGGGAGGCGACTCGTGGGACCGGGTCAGGGACGACCTCGCCGCCCACGGGACGGCGCTGGTCTACGCGTGGCTGAGGGACCTGGAGCCGCGCGTGCCGTCCGGTGCCGGGCTGCGCGAGCTGCTCGGCCGGGACTGGACGCGCTACCTCGACCTGACGCACGCGGACGTGCGCGGCCGCTACATCGCCTCCCGGATGCTCCTGAAGTACGCGGCGGGTGCGGTGCTCGACAGCGATCCCGCGGACCTGGAGCTGGCCTACGGCCCGACCGGCCGGCCGTACCTGCGCGGCTGCGACCAGATCGACATCAGCCTCAGCCACACCGAGGACCTGCTGCTCGTCGGACTGACGACCACCGGCCTCATCGGGGTGGACGCGGAGCGGGCCGACCGCGAGATGCACGCCGGCGGCCTGGGCCGGCACATCTGCACGCCGTACGAGTCGGTGCTGCTGTCCGGGATGCCGGTGGCGGAGCGCAACGACGCGCTCGTGCGCCTGTGGACCCTCAAGGAGGCCTACAGCAAGGCCATCGGCCAGGGCATGCAGTTCCGGTTCACGGAGTTCGGATTCGGTCCGGACGGCAGGGCCGTGCGGGTCCAGCGGCCGGACGGCACCGCGGGGACCGGGGACGAGTGGATCTTCCGTACGTTCCCGGTCGCCGACGGCTACGTCGTCAGTGCCGCGGTGTACGACGCGGGCTTCGGCCGGCTCCAGGACGCCCACGTCACCACGATGCTCGACCAGGACTGCGTGGACGCGATCACGGAGGCGCTCGACGAGACGGCGTACGAGGAGGCGGCGTACGGCGGGATCGCCCACGACGAGACGGCGTACGGCGAGGGCACCGGCCGCTGAGGGCCCGTCGCCGGGATCACGACAGGGAGGGCACCGACCCCCCGGAGAGCATCTCCTGCCGGGCGGCGTTGTAGCCGGCCTGGAAGCGGCTGGTGGCCTCCAGCTCCTCGGTGATCTCGGCGATGTGGCGCCGGCAGGTCCGCACGGACATGCCGAGCCGGCGCGCGACCATCTCGTCCTTGTAGCCCTTGGTCATCAGCCGGATGATCGACCACTTGAGCTCGTCCGAGGAGGCCGGGGAGCGCTGGGACTCGACGACGTACGGCGACGCGCCGTCCCACAGGTACTCGAAGACGGAGCACAGGAACGCCACGAGCGTGGGCTCGCGGACGATGGCCGCCCCGGGGGTGCCGTCGCCGCCGGAGCGTTCCGGAAGGAAGGCCACCTCCCGGTCGTAGATGATCAGCCGGTCGATGACTTCGTCCGCGGTGCGGATCTCCGCGCCCTGTTCGCTGACCTCGCGGACGTAGGAGCGGGTGGGCAGGTCGTTGCGGGCGGTGTGCTGGTAGATGGTACGGATCCGGACGCCGCGGGCGAGGGTGGTCAGCGCCGACTCGCGGGCCGACACGAGCGCGTACGCGGGACGGGCGCCACCGGGCTGGACGGTGAGCAGCTCGCTCTTGCAGTTCTGGGTGAGGTGGTTGAGCATCGACTGGATCCGTGAGACGTCGGTGATGACGTCGAAGGCCTCCAGGCGGTTGCGCAGTCGGCGCCCCTCGAAGTACAGGGGGGTCAGGGACAGCAGCTTCGCCCGTACGTCGGTGACCGCCTGCTGCAGGTCGCGTATGTGCCGCTCGGCGGGTCCCACCAGGGAGGCGGCCGCCACGTCCGGTGTGACGGGGGTCAGTTCGGAGGGGTTTCCCGGCATCGACTGCAGCAGGCGCACCCCGCGGAGCACCTGCTCCACCCGGGTGATCTCCTCGGGCGTCAGTGACAGCTGCTCGGCAATCTGCTCGCGTGCGAAGCGGCCGCACTCGACCGCGAGACCGTACGCGGTGGCGCTGATGTCGTCCAGCTCGGCGAACCCCGAATCCGAGCCCTCCCCTGTAAACATGTCAGCCCCCGCTGGTCGGTGTATTTGCTGCCACGTAACTTTACGCCAACGTACCGCCCTTGGCGTGGCTGATCGAGATCGAGCACTCTGTTCGCATCACCCGGAGCCACTGAGTCGGAAGTGTCCGGCGGTGCGGGTGGAGTGGAACTCGATCTTCGACTGGGGGAAGTCGTGAGAACTATTTCCGTTAAGGTATCTTCGATTTGCTTGACTGTAGTGACGAGTGTGGTATTAGCGCTCGGAGTTCAGGCCCTGTCGGGCCCGGCCGTGTCCCACGTGTATGCCCAGACCGTCGCCGCCACCGTCGCGGACGGGGGCGAGGACGGCCTTCCGGCCACACCCGAGGACGACCAGTGGACGTGACCCGGCGCCGCGGCTAGACCAGGCCGCCCGTACGGCTCAGAAAGCGCTCCCCGCACGGCAGATGCGGGGAGCGCTTCTGCGTACCGGAGCGCCCACGGCGGCGGGCCGGGCAGCCGGCACCGCTATGGCACTCAGCAGTACGCCGTTCTCCGCCGACCAGCGGCCGCTGAACGCGGTCGGCCCGGCCGGGGAGAGTGTTGAGGGATCCGGCAGCAGCCGGGCGTGGAACGTCTCCTGTCCCGGGTCGACGCTCACCAGGGCGTCCGTGAAGTCGAGTTCCTGTCCGGTGAGCGGGAACCAGGTCTTGTAGACCGCCTCCTTGATGCTGAAGAGCAGCCGGTCCCACGCCACTTCGGGCGCCGCCCGCTCCAGCTCCCGTACGAGGCGGAGCTCATCGGGGAGGGCGATCGAGTCGAGCACTCCTTCCGGCATGGGGGCGTTGGGCTCCGCGTCGACCCCCACGGAGGCGAACTCGGCGCTGCGGGCGAGTGCCACGCCCCGGAAACCGGCGCAGTGGGTCATGGATCCCACGACCGAAGGCGCCCACTGCGGGACACCGCGCCGGCCCGGCACCACGGGAGCGGGCGGCAGGCCCAGCTGTCCCATGGCGCGACGGGCGCACCACCTGACGGTGCCGAACTCCAGCCGCCGCTTGGGTACGGCGTTGCGGATCAGGTGCTCCTCCTCGGGGTAGAGGAAGACGTCGGCAGGGTCGGTGGTGGCTTCGGCGGTGGCGACGTTCGCGGGCAGGAGCTTTGTGAGCACGGCATTCCCTCGGGTCGCTGTTTCGGTCCGACAGCTCCCACACTCACGCCGTCGATCGGCCACGACCAGGAACGAAGTCCCAGGTCAACCGGACTGACCCGGAGTAACACCGGTTCTCTCCCAGGCTGCTGCCATCCACCGTTCCGTCCGCCCGCCGCCTGCGGGCACACTGGCAGTCGGCCGCGCCGGCATTGTCATCTCCCTGCCATGCGACCGAACAGGGGTTCGTTCTCGTCAATTGAGGGGTAGGGAAGGGGTGTTCATGCCGCAGCCGGCCGTCCACACTCACGGAATGCCGCACGGAAACCTCATGGGTATCAGCGACCTCCATGTCGGATTCCCGGAGAACCGCCGGATCGTCGAGGAGCTCTATCCCGACAGTCCCGCCGACTGGCTCGTGGTGGCCGGCGACGTGAGCGAGTCGCTCGACGACCTCCGATGGGTGCTCGACCTGCTCACCCGGCGCTACGCCACCGTGGTGTGGGCGCCCGGGAACCATGAACTGTGGACCGTACGGGACGATCCGCACCCCCTGCGCGGGGAGGCGCGCTACCGGCGGCTGGTCGAGATCTGCCGCTCCTTCGGCGTGCACACGCCCGAGGACCCCTACCCCGTCTGGTCGGGGCCGGGCGGCCCGCTCATCGTGGCCCCCCTCTTCCTGCTGTACGACTACACCTTCCGCACCCCCACGGCCGCCACCAAGGAAGAGGCCCTTGAGCAGGCGTACGAGGCCGGAGTGGTGTGCTCGGACGAGTTCATGCTGCACCCCGACCCCTACGCCTCCCGCGAGGCGTGGTGCCGGGCCCGGGTCGCCGCCACCGAACAGCGGCTGGCCGCCTGCGACCCCGACCTGCGCACCGTGCTCGTCAACCACTTCCCCCTCGTGCGCACCCCCACCCGGATCCTGCGGCACCCGGAGTTCGCCCAGTGGTGCGGCACCGAGCTCACCGCCGACTGGCACACCCGGTTCCGGGCCGCCGCGGTCGTATACGGCCACCTGCACATCCCCCGCACCACCTGGTACGACGGCGTGCGGTTCGAGGAGGTGTCCGTCGGCTATCCGCGTGAGTGGCAGAGGCCCGGTCACCCGCGGGACACCCCGCGCCGGATCTTCCCCGCCACCGCCCCCGGGAATTGATGCCTGGCAGCTTCCGGACAGTGTGGGCCGCGTATTCCCCGCCTAGACTGCTCCTGAATTCTTGCTCGCTCCACGCTCGAACATCCCTTTTCCGTGCTCGCGCTCTCCTGCCGAATATGCGGAACCGGGACACTGGGGGACTCTTATGCTTTTGTTCCGGCGCGCCGAGGAAATCTCTCTCTTAGATGCGCTGCTTTCGGGCTGCGCATCCGGCAATTCCGGATTGCTGCTCGTCGAAGGTGCGGTCGGCTGCGGAAAGAGTGAATTCCTCGAAATGGCCGCCGGACAGGCAGAGATCCGCGGCGGAATCGTCTTGCGCGCCATCGGCACCGCGGCCGAACGGGGCCATCCGCTGGGCGTCCTGCGCCAGCTGGCCGCCGACGCCCCGGCCGGTGCGCTGCCCGCGCCTCCGCCGCCGGACGAGGCGGACCGGGTCGAGGCCATGCGGGCCTTCGCCGCGGCCGTCCGCGAACTGGGCGCCGCCGCCCCGGTGGTCGTCGTCCTCGTCGACGACCTGCACCACGTCGACCCACTCTCCCGCCGCTACCTGCTGCACCTCGCGCGCGGCACCCGGCAGGCCGGGGTCCTGCTGGTGCTCGCCGAATCCGTGCACGAACACGGCGACGACCCGCTGCTGAGCACCGAGCTGATCCGGCTGCCCCACTTCGCGCGGCTGCGCCTGCAGCGGCTCGCCCCCGAGGCGGTCCGCGCGATGACGGCGGACCGCACCGGGACGGAGGCCGACCGGCTGTACGAGATCAGCGGCGGCAACCCGCTGCTGCTGCGGGCCCTGCTCCAGGACCCGCAGGCCCAGCCCGGCGACTGCTACGCCCGGGCCGTCCTCGCCTGCCTCCACCGCAGCGGTCCCGCCACGGCCGAACTGGCCGGGGCGATCGCCGTCCTCGACGACCTCGCGACGCCCGCCCACCTCGCACGGCTGACCGGCGCCGCCGAGGGCGCCGCGGCCCGGGCGCTCACGGCGCTGGAGGCCGCGGGCCTGCTCGCCCCCGGGGGCGGGTTCCGCCACCCGGCCGCGCGGGCCGCCGTACTCGACCGGACGGACCCGGCCGGCCGGCCGGCCCTGCACCGCGAAGCCGCCCTGCTGGCCCGGGCGTCGGGCGCGCCCGACACCGCGGTCGCCGCGCAGCTCCTCGCCGCACGGCACACCCGTGAGGAATGGGCCCTGCCCGTCCTGCGCTCCGCCGCCGACCAGCACGTCGCGGACGGGGAGCTCGACCTGGCCGTGGCCCTCCTGCGGCTCGCCCACGAGGCCTGCCCGGACGACGCGCTGCGCGCCGAAGTGAGCATCAGGCTCAGCACCGTCGCCGGCCGCACCGACCCGGCCGCCGCCGAACACCACCTCGCGGCCCCCCTGGCCGCCGTGGCCGGGGGCAGGCTGGACCCGCACGCGCTCGGCTCGCTGGCCCGGGCACTCGCCGCCCAGGGCCGCATCGACGCGGCGGTCGACGTACTGGAACGGCTCGCGCCCGCCGACGGGCGCCGCGCCGGCGTCCCGGGGGAGGACCCGCTGGACGGCCTCTCGGCGTTCCCCCACTGGGCGGCCTCCGCCCGCCGCGGCGCACCCGCCGAGGGCGGGCCGCACCCGGCCGTCCGTACCGCCCGCGCCGCCGTCCACCCGGCCGCCCCGTGGACCCTCCCGGGGGAGGCGGAGGAGGGCGCGGCCGTTCGCGCCGCCGAACTGTTCCTGCGCGGTGCCGCTCTCGCCGAGGGCACGGTGGAACCGGTGGCGCAGGCCCTGCGCACCCTGCTGTACCTGGACGGCCCGGCCCGTGCGCTGCCCTGGTGCGAGGAGTTCGTCCGGCAGGCGACGCAGCGCGGAGCCACCGGCTGGCGGGCCGTGTTCGCCGGTCTGCTCGCCGAGGCGCGGCTGCGCACCGGCGACCTGACGGGCGCGGCGGACACCGCCGAGGAGGTCCTGCGGTCGGCGCCGGGGCGGCGCGGCAGCATCCTGCTGAGCGCGGTGGCGGGGACGCTGGCCCGGGCCCGCATCGCCATGGGCCGGACCGAGGCGGCGGCGGCCGTCCTCAGCCGGCCCGTCCCCGCCGAACTGGCGGGAAGCGTCCACGTCCTGGGCCACCTGCGAGCCCGGGGCCAGTACGCGCTGGCGACGAGCCGGTTCCACGCGGCCCTGGGCGACTTCCTGGACATCGGCCGCCACATGAAGCGGTGGGGCCTGGACCGGCCCCGGGTCCTTCCCTGGCGCACGGACGCGGCGGAGGCCCTGCTCCGGCTCGGCGAGGCCCACCAGGCGGAGCGGTTCCTCGCGGACCAGCTCACCACGCGGGACGCCGCCGACCCCTGGGTGCGCGGCACGTCGCTGCGGCTGCGGGCGTCCCTGCGCGAGCCGAGGGAGCGGCAGGCGATGCTCGCCCGGGCCGTCGACGAACTGCAGCGCTCCGGGGACCGCTACGAACTGGCCCGCGCCATGGGCGATTTCGGCCAGGTGCTGCGCGAGGTGGGCGAACCGGCACGGGCGGCCATGGTCGACCGCAGGGCCTGGCACCTGGCCAAGGAGAGCGGGGCCGAGGCCCTGTGCGCGAAGATCCTGCCCGGCCGCACCGCTGAGGACGACGAGGCGCAGGAGAGGGCCGAGGCGCCGGATGCCGGACTGGTGGCGAGCCTGAGCGAGTCGGAGCGGCGGGTGGCCCTGCTCGCGGTGCACGGCCACACCAACCGGGAGATCGCGAAGAAGCTCTTCATCACCGTGAGCACGGTGGAACAGCACCTGACCCGCGTCTACCGCAAACTGAACATCCCCGGCCGGCAGGCGCTCCCGGCGGACCTCCAGCCGGGCGTCGCGGAGCTCGTCCGAAGCGGCGGGGGTCCCGTATGACAAGGTGATGGCAAGCCAATCCCTCCCCGCCCGTGCGTGGCAGACATCAGGGACTCCCGGCCCCGCCGCGCCCGCCGGAACCTGCCGGTGCACGCCGTTCGGTGGCTTCCGCGCCCGGTGTGCGGGAAAGTCGGTCATGAGGACGTAGCCCGCAGGGAGGGCACCATGACCACACCGACACACGACCGGCCGCGGCGCACCGCGCCGCCCGGCCAGGTCCGCGACGCCATGATCGACCGGGTCGAGGAGCGACTCGCCGGACTGCTCGCCGAGGAGCACCGCAACCGGCGTACGTCCGACCCGCGCAGCGCCGTCCTGGTGATGGGCGTGGCCGAGCTCGTCCAGGCCGGCGGGGAGCGGGCCCGCCCCGCGATCTGCCTCACCGGGTACCTCGCCGCGGGCGGCGACCCGGAGGGGGCGGAGGCGGTGAGCGCCGCCGCCGCACTCGAACTGCTCGACACCTGCCTGGTGATCCGCGCGGACGTACGGGACAACGCGCCGCTGCGCCGGGGCATCCCGACCCTGCACGTCAGCCATGCCGCGGAGCACGAGCGCAACGGATGGCGGGGCGAACCGCGCCGGTTCGGGGAGGGCACCGCCGTCCTCGCCGGCGACCTGGCCCTCGCCTACGGGGACCGGCTGGCCGTCCGGCTGCCGCACGAGGCCCGGCGGTTGTGGGACGACCTGCGCGCCGAGCGGGCGATCGGCGCGCACATGGAGGCCGCCGCGGCGACCGAATACCTCGACGACGCCTGGCCGGGGCAGTGCCTGGAGGGCTGCGGCAGCGGCTGCGGCGCGGGCTGGTACGGGCTGCGCCACTCGCTGCTGATCGGCGCCGCGCTCGCGGGGCGGGACGATCTGCGCGAGGCCTACGAGGAGTACGCGCGGGCCGTGCACGCCGCCTGGCGGATCCGCGGATTCCTGAGCGGCGGCCCGGGCTTCGACGGCGACGCCCAGTTCCTGCGCGACGTCTTCTTCGACGCGCAGGCCCGGGAGCGGGCCGAGGAGACGATCGCCGCCCTCGTGGTCCGCGCGGACGAGGCCGTGGCCGGCGCCCGCATCCCCCGCGGCTGGCGCACCGAATTGGGCGCACTCGCCCGCGAGATCGCCGGCTAGGCCGGAACACGGCAGCGGCCCCGCCCGACACCGGCCCGCGCTCCGCTCCCGAGGCGGCAGGGTGTGCGGGGGGTGCTCGCGCCGGCCGGAGTGCGGCACCCCACGTGGCGGCCTCGCCCGAGACCGGCCCGCGCATCGCATCCCCCAGGGCCGGGTGTGCGCCGGGGTGCTTGCGTCGGGCCCGGAACGCGGCAGCCAGGAGGCGGCCTCGCCGACACCGGCCCGCGCATCGCTTCCGCCGGGGACGGGTGTGTGCCGGGGCGCTCCCCGCAGGGCGTCGAACGCAAGGTGCCTCGGCCCTCCGACCCCCCGCCACGTTCGGCGCCCGAGGAGACGCCCCGGCGCGCGCCCGGCC
>NZ_JARAYQ010000244.1:0-12030 GCF_033794505.1 Streptomyces sp. MB09-01
CCGCCCCTCCGCACACGCCGCGGCGAGTGCACCCACCAGGCTGAGGGCATCGCATCACCGCGCGGCAGGGGGTTCTCGCATGTCTGGGGCCGGCACGTTTCGGGATGACTTGGGGGCGTCCGTCGTCGTCGCGCTGGTCGCGTTGCCGCTGTGTGTGGGGGTGGCGGTCGCCCCACCAACCTCTTCGAGGGGGTGCTGGTGGGGCTCGGGCTCGCCGTCGCCAAGCGGCCTGGGAGACCTCCCACGTGCACATCGAGGAGGTGTGGGGGGACGAGGGGCTGTCCGTGCGGATCGTGGGGAACGCCAGCTTCCTGCGGCTGCCCAAACTGCTCGACGCGCTGGACGCGCTGCCCCACGGGCAGCCTGTACGGCTCGACCTCAGCGGGCTGCGCCACCTCGACCACGCCTGCCTGACCGCCCTCGAGGGCTGGGAGCGGATGCGGACGCCGCTCCCCGGCCGGGAGGGCGTCATCTAGCCGGGCTACCCTCCGCCCGTGGACCCTCAGCTGAAGCGAACCCTGGGTGTTTCGGACGCCGTCGTCGTCGGGCTCGGCGCGATGGTCGGCGCCGGTATTTTCGCGGCCCTCGCCCCGGCGGCGCGGGCCGCGGGCGATGCGCTGCTCGCCGCGCTGGCCCTGGCGGCGCTCGTGGCCTACTGCAACGCGCATTCCTCGGCGCGGCTCGCCGCCCGCTACCCGGCCTCGGGCGGCACCTACGTCTACGGGCGCGAGCGGCTCGGGCCCTTCTGGGGCCATCTGGCCGGCTGGGGGTTCGTGATCGGCAAGACCGCGTCCTGCGCGGCGATGGCCCTCACGGTGGGCGCGTACGTCTGGCCCGGGCAGCAGCACGCCGTGGCCGTCGCGGCGGTGGTGGCGCTGACCGCCGCGAGCTACGGCGGTGTTCAGAAGTCCGCCCGGATCGCCCAGCTGATCGTGGCGGTGGTCCTGGCGGTGCTGGCCGGGGTGGTCGTGGTGTGCCTGTCCTCCGGCGCGGCCGGAGCAGGGCGGCTGAGCGGCTCGGACTGGGCCGCCGCCGGGCTGTTGCAGGGGGCCGGTCTGCTGTTCTTCGCCTTCGCGGGCTACGCCCGGATCACCACCCTGGGCGAGGAGGTGCGCGATCCGGAGCGGACGATCCCGCGGGCGGTGCCGCTCGCGCTGGGCATCGCGCTGCTGGTGTACGCCGCGGTGGCGGTGGCGGCGCTGTCGGTGCTCGGCGCCGACGGCCTGGCACGGTCGGCGGCGCCGCTCGCCGACGCGGTCCGGGCGGCCGGCCGGCCCGAACTGGCCCCGGTCGTCCAGGTGGGCGCGGCCCTCGCCGCGCTGGGCTCGCTGCTGGCCCTCGTGCTCGGGGTGTCGCGGACCGCGCTGGCGATGGCCCGGGACGGTCATCTTCCGCGCGCGCTGGCCGCCGTACATCCCCGGCATCAGGTGCCGCACCATGCGGAGCTGGCAGTGGGTGCGGTCGTGGCGGTGCTCGCGGCCACCGTCGATGTGCGGGGCGCGATCGGTTTCTCCTCCTTCGGAGTGCTCGCCTACTACGCGATCGCGAACGCCTCCGCGTGGACTCTCGATTCAGGTGTCAAGGGGCGGACCGTGGCAGCGGTCGGGCTGTCCGGCTGTGTGGTGCTGGCCTGCGCGCTGCCCCTCGCGTCGGCGGTCGCGGGGGCGGCGGTGCTGGCACTCGGCGCGCTGGCTTACGGGGTGCGGATCCGGCTCAGATCCGGGATCTGAATTCCGCCCAGGGCGCCAGCTCCAGGTCGCACTCCTCCCCCAGCTCCGACTCCTCGCAGAACCAGGCGGTGCCGTCGAGCCAGCCGTGCAGCCAGCCGTGCAGGCTCGGGGTGTCGATGGACCAGGCGAGGTCCGGCTCACCGAGGCTCGGGTCGAACAGCAGCACCTGGGCGGTCTCGGAGCGGCAGTCCACGCAGGCGTACATGGTGCAGCCGAAGTCGGCTATCGGCAGCACGCCCTCGGGCCAGCGCCATCCGGACGCGCGGTGCGCCTCGTAGCTCTGGACGGTTTCGCGCAGGGAGAGCAGCCCGCATGCGGGGCCGAAACCGCCGTCGCCGATGCGGGTGTAGAGCGCAGTGAGCAGCGGCGGCAGGGCGAAGCCGAGTATGCCCTCGGCCCGGGCGATCTCCCCGCTGCCCAGCGGCGCGGGCAGCGGCTCTCCGTGCCCGCGCGCGGAGTTGCGTACGCGGTCTGCGACTTGCTCCAGCAACTGCTCGGTCTCGTTCATGCGTTCATGGTGACGCACCCCACCGACAACCCGCCCGGCCTGTGGACAACTCCGTCAGCGGGAGGCGAACGGGGTGTCCGTCGGGACGATTTCCCGGCCCAGGGGGAGCAAGGAGAGCGGGACCATCTTGAAGTTGGCGATGCCGAACGGGATGCCGATGAGCGTGATGCAGAGGGCGATGCCCGTGACGATGTGGCTCAGAGCCAGCCACCAGCCCGCCAGGACCAGCCACAGGACGTTGCCTATGCAGGAGGCGGCGCCCGCGTCGTGGCGCTCGACCGTGGTGTAGCCGAAGGGCCAGAGGGCGTAGACGGCGATGCGGAAGGCGGCGATGCCGAAGGGGATGCCGATGATGGTGATGCAGAGCAGCACGCCGGCCAAGAGGTACCCCAGGAACAGCCAGACGCCGCTCAGGACGAGCCAGATGACGTTCAGGATTGTTTTCATCGGGGGCGGCCTGCCATCTGTTCGAGCCGGGCGATGCGCTCGGCCATCGGAGGGTGTGTGGAGAACATCTTAGAAAGGCCTTCACCAGGACGGAACGGGTTGGCGATCATCATGTGGCTCGCCGTCTCCAGCCGGGGCTCCGCGGGCAGCGGGAGCTGCTTGGTGCCCGCGTCGAGTTTGCGCAGGGCGCTGGCCAGGGCGAGCGGGTCCCCGGTGAGCTGGGCGCCGGACGCGTCGGCCTCGTACTCGCGCGAGCGGCTGATGGCCAGCTGGATGACGGAGGCGGCCAGCGGTCCCAGGATCATGATCAGCAGCATGCCGAAGAGCCCGGGGCCCTCGTCGTCGTTCGACCGGCCGACCGGAATCAGCCAGGCGAAGTTCACCAGGAACATGATCACCGAGGCGAGGGCGCCCGCGACCGACGAGATCAGGATGTCGCGGTTGTAGACGTGGCTGAGCTCGTGGCCGATGACCCCGCGCAGCTCGCGTTCGTCGAGGATGCGCAGGATGCCCTCGGTACAGCAGACCGCGGCGTTGCGCGGGTTGCGGCCGGTGGCGAACGCGTTGGGGGCCTCGGTGGGCGAGATGTAGAGCCGTGGCATGGGCTGGCGCGCGGACGTGGAGAGCTCGCGCACCATGCGGTAGAGCTGGGGGGCCTCGAATTCGCTGACGGGGCGGGCGCGCATCGCGCGTAGAGCCAGCTTGTCGCTGTTCCAGTACGCGTAGGCGTTCGTCCCGAGGGCGATGACCACGGCGACGATCAGGCCGCCCCGCCCGAAGAAGCTTCCGATGAGGATGATGAGTGCGGACAGCCCGCCCAGGAGTGCGGCGGTCTTGAGCCCGTTGTGCCGGCGGTGCACGGTACGCCCTCCAAGTGGTGCGGCAGGGGGAGCCCCGTCATGGGTCTGAGGGTCTACGGTCCAGTGGACCCTCCCTCCCTGGTCAACGCGAGGTGAGGGCGTCTGGTTCCCAGGGCGCACGGCGGCGGCCGCCCCCCGCCGCCCCTTGCCGGGCGGCGGCGGGGCCGCGGCGGGAGTTGCTCCGTACGGGTGAGGGCGGGGGCCGCCGTGTGCGGGCTACTGCGCGAAGAGGCTGCCCGACGCGACGCGCAGGACCAGCTGCGGGGCGCCCGAGAGGATCACCGCGGTGATCGCGGTGACGACGATGGCCGCCGTCACGGGCCAGGGGGCCTTCGTGCGGGTCTGCGCGCGCTCGGAGCCTTCACGGCCCTCGGCGCCCTCCGGCGACCGGAAGAGGAGCGCGGTCCACCGCAGGTAGTAGTACAGGGCGATCACGACGTTGACCGCCATGACCACGGCGAGCCAGCCCAGGCCCGCGTCGACCGCGGACCGGAAGACGGTGACCTTGGCGAAGAGCCCGATGATGCCCGGCGGCAGGCCCGCCAGACAGAGCAGGAAGAAGGCCAGCGAGAGGGCGGCCAGCGGGCGCTCGGCGTACAGGCCGCGGTAGTCGCTGATCCGGTGGAGCGGCTTCGTCCGGGCGACGAGGGCGGCCACGGCGAAGGCGCCGAGGTTCACGGCGGCGTACATGAGGGCGTAGGCGACGGTGGAGCCGATCTGGTCGCGGCCGGAGTACGCGGCGGCGGCGATCGGGACCAGCAGGTAGCCGGCCTGGCCGACCGAGGACCAGGCGAGCAGCCGTACGGCGCTGTTCGGGCGGTCGGCGGACTGGCGCAGGGCACCGACGTTGCCCACGGTCATGGTGAGCGCGGCGAGGACGGCGAGGGCCGGGCCCCAGATGTCGGAGTACGCCGGGAAGGCGATCACCGTGACGAGGATGAGGCCGGTGAAGCCGACGGCCTTGCCGATCACGGAGAGGTAGCCGGCGATGGGCAGCGGGGCGCCGACGTAGGTGTCGGGGACCCAGAAGTGGAAGGGGACGGCCGCGGTCTTGAAAGCGAAGCCGACGAGGGTGAGCGCGACGCCGGCCATGGCGAGCGTGTCGAGCTGCCCGGGGACGTCTTCGAGGCGGTCGGCGATCTGAGTGAGGTGCAGGGTGCCGGTGGCGGCGTAGACGAAGCTGACGCCCATCAGCGAGACGGCGGTGGCGGTGACGGAGGACAGGAAGAACTTGAGGGCGGCCTCCGAGGAGAGCCGGTCGCCGCGGCGCATGCCGACGAGGGCGAAGGCGGGCAGCGAGGCGACTTCGAGGGCGACGATCAGGGTGGCGAGGTCACGGGACGCGGGCAGCAGGGCGGCGCCGGCGGCGGAGGAGAGCAGCAGGAACCAGTACTCGCCGGCGGGCATGCGCGTGTCGCGGACGGCGGTGACCGACAGCAGGGCGGTGACCAGCGCTCCGGCGAGCACCAGGAACTGGATGACGAGCGCGAAGTGGTCGGCGGCGTAGCTGCAGGCCGCAGGGTCGTTGGTGAGGCAGAAGGTGGTGCGGTCGCCGGCGCGCAGCGGCAGCAGGCCGGCCGTCGCGGCGGCCAGGCCGGCGACCGAGATCCAGCCGAGGAGCGGCTTGTGGCGCTCGGACACGAAGAGGTCGGCGACGAGGACGAGCAGGCCGACGGCGGCGGTGATCACCACGGGCGCGATGGCGAGCCAGTCGACGGACTGGACCAGGCTGGGGGTCTCGGCGGAGAGGACCGTCAGGGCCGTCATGAGTTGCCTCCTGCGAGGAGCTTCTGGACGGCCGGGTCGGTGAGGCCGAGGAGGAGCGCGGGCCACAGGCCGGCGAGGACGGTGAGGGCGACGAGCGGGGTCCAGGCCGCGAACTCGTAGTGCTGGATGTCCGCGACGGCGAGCTCGGGGCCCGCCTTGGGGTCTCCCATGCAGACGCGCCGTACGACGACCAGCAGGTAGGCGGCGGTGAGCAGGGTGCCGAACGCCCCGATGGCCGTGAAGGTGAGGAAGGCGGGCCGGGACAGGCCCTCGGCGGGGTCGAAGGCGCCGAAGAGAGCCAGCATCTCGCCCCAGAAGCCGGCCAGGCCCGGCAGGCCGAGGGAGGCGACGGCGGCGAAGGCGAGGAAGGCGCCCATGCGGGGGGCGCGGCCGTAGAGGGCGGCGCCGGTGGCCCCGGCGAGGGTGTCGAGGTCGGCGGTGCCGTAGCGGTCCTTGAGGGCGCCGACCAGGAAGAAGAGGAGGCCCGTGATCAGGCCGTGGGCGATGTTGGCGAAGAGCGCGCCGTTGACTCCGGTGGGGGTCATGGACGCGATGCCGAGGAGGACGAAGCCCATGTGGCCGACGGAGGAGTACGCGATGAGGCGCTTGAGGTCGCCCTTGTTCCCCTTGCGGGCCAGCGCGAGGCAGGCGAGCGATCCGTAGACGATGCCGATCGCGGCGAAGGCGCCCAGGTAGGGGGCGAAGGTGGCCATGCCGTCAGGGGTGACGGGGAGCAGGATGCGGACGAACCCGTACGTGCCCATCTTGAGCAGGACGCCGGCCAGCAGGACGGATCCGACGGTGGGCGCGGCCGTGTGCGCGTCCGGCAGCCAGCTGTGCAGCGGCCACATCGGGGTCTTCACGGCGAGGCCGATGCCGATGGCGAGGACGGCCAGCAGCTGGGTGGTGTAGGTCAGTTCGCGGCCGTTGTCAGTGGCGAGTGCCACCATGTCGAATGTGCCGCTCTTCAGTCCGATCAGCAGCAGACCGAGCAGCATGACGACGGAACCGAGCAGCGTGTAGAGGATGAACTTCCAGGCGGCTGCCTGCCGCTGAGCACCGCCCCAGCGGGCGATGAGGAAGTACATCGGGATGAGGACCATCTCGAAGGCGAGGAAGAAGAGCAGCAGGTCGAGGACGGCGAAGGTCGCGAGGGTGCCGGACTCCAGGACGAGGAGCAGCGCGACGAAGGCTTTCGGGGAAGGGCCTGCGGGGAGCTTGAAGTAGCTGTAGAGCGCGCAGAGGAAGAAGAGAAGCGCGGTCATCAGGAGGAGGGGGAGCGAAATGCCGTCGACACCCAGGTGGATCCGGACGTCGAGCGCGGGGATCCAGCTGATGTCCGTCGTCGCCTGGAAGCGGGACGGGGCGTCGTGGTCGAAGCCCAGGGTGAGGGCGATGGCCGCGGCGAGGATCACGCCGGTCACGGTCACGCCGTGGCGGAGCACGGCCTGTTCGGGGCTCTTGCCCTTGAGGCCGGGCGGGGCCGGCAGGAGGGCCGCGGCGGCGCCGAGGAGCGGTGCGGCCACGATGAACGCCAGAAGGAACTGCATCACGGACGGGCTGATATCAATCACGGCTGACTCACGGCTCACGATCCGGCGTTGACGTTGGCGAGGACGGCGGTGGCGATCGCCAGGACCACGGCGCCGGCGAGCAGGGCGCTCAGGTAGCTCTGCACGTTGCCGGTCTGGGCACGGCGTACGAGGCTGCCGAGCAGCCGGGGGCCGGCGCCCGCGCCGCGGACGTACGTGTCCACGACCTCGCGGTCGAGGAAGCGGACGAGGCTTGCCGCCGCCCGGACGGGGCGGACGAAGAGCCGGTCGTAGACGGCGTCGAGGTGGAAGCCGTCGGCGGCGTGGCGGTGCAGCGGACCCAGGAGCGCGCGACCGGGGTCGGGGGCGGGCCCGGCCGGGACGGCGGGGTGGTCGTGCGTCACCTCGGCGACCTCGGGGGTCTCGGCCGCGGACGCGGCGGCGGCGGTGGCCGCGGACGCGGCGGCGGCCTGCGGGGAGCCCGCTCCGGTGCCGGGGACGGCACCGGCACCGGCCGTGGCGGGGGCCGGGCGGGCGGTGGCGCGCTGCCAGAGGGCGTAGGTGAGCATCGCGCCGACGACCGCGGCGCCCGTGCCGAGGACCGAGGTGACCAGGGTCGGGGTGAGCGCCTCACCGTCGAACCAGTCGGCGATGGGGTCCGCCGCGAGGCCGAAGCCGATCGACGGGATCGCCAGCAGCCACAGCACGCCGGTCATGGCGACGGGCTCCTTGCCGTGGTCGGGGGCGGCTGCGTCCCGGCCGCGGAAGGCCATCAGCCACAGCCGGGTGGCGTAGGCGGCGGTGAGCAGCGCGGTCAGCACGCCGGCGACCAGCACCAGCCAGCCGGCGCTGCTCGGGGCGAAGTCCGAGTGGCCGGTGGCGGTCTGCTCGGCGGCGACGAGGACGGCTTCCTTGGAGAAGAAGCCGGCGAAGGGCGGGATCGCGGCGAGCGCGAGCAGCGCGATCGTCATCGTCCAGAAGGCGTCGGGGATGCGCTTGGTCAGGCCGTCCATCCGGGACATGGCGGCCAGGGAGTTCGTACCAGCGGCGTGGATGATCACGCCCGCGCCCAGGAAGAGGAGCGCCTTGAAGACGCCGTGGGACAGGAGGTGGAAGATCGCGGCGCCGCGATCGCCGACGGCCAGGGCGCCGGTCATGTAGCCGAGCTGCCCGATCGTGGAGTAGGCGAGCACCCGCTTGATGTCGTCCTGGGCGAGGGCGGCGAGGGCGGAGCCGACCATCGTGACGGCCGCCATGACGGCCATGACCACCAGCGCGGCGCGGGACGCCGCGAAGACGGGGAGGAGGCGGGCGATGAAGTAGACACCGGCGGCGACCATCGTCGCGGCGTGGATCAGCGCGGAGACCGGGGTGGGGCCCGCCATGGCGTCGGGGAGCCAGGTGTGCAGCGGGAACTGCGCGGACTTGCCCGCGACTCCGGCGAGCAGGAGCAGTGCGATCAGCGTCGGGTGGTCGAGTCCGCCGGCGGCGACGGTGCCCAGGATCTTCGTGATCTGGAAGGAGCCGGCGTCGGCGGCGAGTGCGAACAGGCCGATCAGGAAGGGGACGTCGCCGAGCTTGGTGACGAGGAAGGCCTTCAGGGAGGCGGAGCGGGCCGCCTCGGTCTCCCAGTAGTGGCCGACCAGGAAGTACGAGCAGATGCCCATGACCTCCCAGCCGACCAGCAGCACCATCAGGTCGCCGGAGTAGACGACGAGCAGCATGGCGGAGGTGAACAGGGAGACGAGAGCGGCATACGACGGGTAGCGGGGGTCCTCACGGAGGTACGCCGTCGAGTAGAGCTGTACGCAGGTGGCGACGAGCCCGACCAGCACGGCGACCAGCACGGCGAAGCCGTCCAGGTAGAGCGAGAGGTCGATCGGCACCGAGCCGGTCGGGGTCAGTTCGGTCGCGGTGCTGATCGCCGGGCCGCCGCCCTGGCGAACGGCGACGATCACGGCCAGGACGGCGGAGCCGAGCGTCGGCAGGATCGCGAGCGGCCGGACGAAGCCGGGGGCGGTGCGGCCGAAGAGCAGTCCCGCCACCGCGCCCAGGAAGGGGAGCAGCGGGACGAGGACGGCGAGGGTCGTGGTGCTCACGCGGTGACCTCGCTCTGGTTGTTCGGGGTGTTCGGGGCGGGCTCGTGGCCTTCGGCGGTGTCGCGCAGCCGGTCGACGTCGGAGGTGCCGCGGTTGCGGTAGACCATCAGCACGATCGCGAGGCCGATGCCGATCTCGGCGGCGGCGATGGCGATGGTGAAGAGGGTGAGGGCCTGGCCGGCGTGCAGGGCGTCGCGCAGCCAGACGTCGAAGGCCACCAGGTTGAGGTTGACCGCGTTGAGCATCAGCTCGACGGACATCAGGACCAGGATGGCGTTGCGGCGGGCGAGTACGCCGTACAGGCCCGTGCAGAAGAGGAGCGCCGCGAGGACCGCGGGGTAGGCGAGGTGCATCAGCGCTGCCCCTTGTCACTGGTGACGCCGTCTTCGGCGGGACTGTTCCTGCGGGACAGCACGATGGCGCCGATCAGGGCCGCGAGGAGGAGGACGGAGAGCGCCTCGAAGGGCAGCACCCAGTGCTGGAAGAGGATCTCGCCGGAGACCTTCGTGGAGCCCTGGACCGGCCCGTCGAGGTCGATCCAGGTCGTGCGGAAGGCGTCGACGACGACCCAGACCAGGGCCACGGCTGCGACGGCGGCGACGCCGAGGGCGATCCAGCGGTTGCCTGAGTCGGCGTCCGGGGAGCGGCCGATGGGCGCCTTGGTGAGCATCAGCCCGAAGAGGAGGAGGACGACCACGGATCCGAGGTAGATGAGGACCTGGACCCAGGCGATGAACTCGGCGGTCAGCAGCAGGTACTCGACGGCGATGCCGCCGAGTGCGACGACCAGCCAGAGGGCGGCGTGCACCAGTTGCCGGGTGGTGACCGTGACGAGGGCCGCGCCGAGGGTGGCGAGTCCGACGAGTACGAAGGCGATCTCGACGCCGGTCGGGGACAGGAAACCGGGCCCGGTGGCGGCGGCTTGGGCTGCGGCCAGGGTGGCGGCGGGGGTCACGCGTCTCCCTCCGGGGTCGGGGTGGTCGGGGGTTCGGTTCCGCCTTCCGCCGCTGCGGCGGATGCGGCGGCTTCGGCTGCCGCGGCGGCTGCGGCCGCGGCAGCCGCTGCTTCGGCCTTCTCCACTGCCTTGCGGGCGGCGGCGATCTCCTTGGGCTCCTCGGCGGCCGGGTCCAGCGCGGGCGGGGCCGGGACGGTCCACATCCACTCGCGGAGCTTGTCGCGCTCGTGGGTCAGCTCGTGGATGTCGGTCTCCGCGTACTCGAACTCCGGCGACCAGAAGAGGGCGTCGAAGGGGCACACCTCGATGCAGATGCCGCAGTACATGCAGAGGGAGAAGTCGATGGCGAAGCGGTCGAGGACGTTGCGGCTGCGCTCGCGGCCACCGGGCGTGGACGCGGGGACCGTCTCCTTGTGGGAGTCGATGTAGATGCACCAGTCGGGGCACTCACGGGCGCAGAGCATGCAGACGGTGCAGTTCTCCTCGAACAGGCCGATGACCCCGCGGGAGCGGGGCGGGAGTTCGGGCTGGACATCGGGGTACTGGGCCGTGTGCGAGCGCTTCGTCATCGTGCGCAGCGTGACGGCCAGGCCCTTGGCGAGGCCGGATCCGGGAATGGGCATCAGTTCATCGCCACCTTCACGATGCCGGTGAGCGCGATCTGGGCGAGCGCGAGGGGGATGAGCGTGGTCCAGGCGAGCTTCTGGAGCTGGTCCTCGCGCAGGCGCGGGTAGCTCACGCGGAGCCAGATCACGACGAAGGCGAGGATCGCGGTCTTGAGCAGGGTCCAGACCCAGCCGAGGCCGTCGGCGCCGAAGGGGCCCTGCCAGCCGCCGAGGAAGAGGACGGTGGTGAGGGCGCAGAGGACGACGATGCCGGCGTACTCGGCGAGGAGGAACAGCGCGAAGCGCAGGCCGGTGTACTCGGTGTACGCGCCGAAGATGATCTCGGAGTCGGCGACGGGCATGTCGAAGGGGGGCCGCTGCAGTTCGGCGAGGCCGGCGGTGAAGAAGACGAGCGCGCCGACGATCTGCCAGGGCAGCCACCACCACTGGAAGCTCTCGACGATCCCGGGGAGGGAGACCGTCCCGGCGGCCATTGCGACGGAGGCGGCGGCGAGCAGCATGGGGAGCTCGTAGGCGAGCAGCTGGGCGGCGGTGCGCAGGCCGCCGAGCAGGGAGAACTTGTTCGCGGAGGCCCAGCCGGCCATGAGGGAGCCGAGGACTCCGACGCCCATGACGGCGAGCACGAAGAACAGGCCCGCGTCGATGACCTGGCCGACCGCGCCCTCGCCCGGCCCGATGGGGATGGCGAGGAGGACGAGGAGGTACGGCAGCAGGGCGACGGCGGGGGCCAGCTGGAAGATCCGTCGGTCGGCGTTGGCCGGGACGATGTCTTCCTTCTGCGCGAACTTCACGCCGTCGGCGACGAGCTGGGCCCAGCCGTGGAAGCCGCCGGCGTACATGGGGCCGAGGCGGCCCTGCATGTGGGCCATCACCTTGTGCTCGGTCTGCCCGACGACGAGCGGGAGCACGAGGAAGACGGCGAAGACGACGATCAGCCGCAGGGCGACGTCGAGGACGTCGTTCACGCGTCGCCTCCGTTGTCGGTGGTGGGGTGGGTGTGGGGAGCGTCTGCCTCCGGGTCGGTGCGCGGGGGCGCCTCCGGCGCGGGCGGCGGGGTCTCGGCCTGACGGCCCGTGCTCGACGGCTGCGCCGCGTCCGCCTCCGGCCCGGGCAGCGGAGTGGCCTCCGGCCCGGGCAGCGGGAGCTCAGCCTGACGGCCCGTGCTCGACGGCTGCGCCGCGTCCGCCTCCAGCCCGGTCTGCGGGGTCGGCTGCGGCGCGGTGCGCGGGGGCTCGGCCTGACGGCCCGTGGCCGCCGGCTTCACCGCGTCTGCCTCCGGCCCGGTCTGCGGAGTGGCCTCCGGCCCGGTGGGCAGGGTCGGCTGCGGCGCGGTGCGCGGGGGCTCGGCCTGACGGCCCGTGGCCGCCGGCTTCACCGCGTCTGCTTCCGGCCCGGCCTGCGGAGTGGCCTCCGGCCCGGTGGGCGGGGTCGGCTGCGGCGCGGGCTGCGGGGGCTCGGCCTGGCGGCCGGTGGGGTCCGGTGTCGCCGCGACTGCGTCCGGGGCGG
>NZ_JARAYQ010000245.1:0-11963 GCF_033794505.1 Streptomyces sp. MB09-01
CCGCAGCCCCTCTCCCGTCGGCTGACACCCCTTGGGTCCCGGGAGCGCCGTCCCCAGCCGGGGGCGGCGCCGGTCAGTCATGGGAATCCGGCGTTCAGCACGCGGCAGGCGTCCTTCCGGCGACCCGGTTCACCCGCAGTACACGCGGAATCCAGCGGTCCGCCGGAGATTGTCGGTGGGGTTTGCCGCGCGGGCGTGATGTGATGGGCACATGATCGATGAGTTCCTTACCCATGGCCTGCCGGATGTGGAAGAGGCCGTCCGCAAGGCGGCGGCGATCGAGATCATGCCGAGATTCAGGCAGCTCGCCGAGCACGAGGTCGACGAGAAGAGCGGCCCCCACGACCTGGTGACCGTCGCCGACCGCAAGGCCGAGGAGCACCTCACGGCCTCCCTGACGCGCCTGCTGCCCGGCTCGGCCGTGGTCGGCGAGGAGGCCGTGCACGCCGATCCCACGGTGTACGAGGCGCTGCGCGCGGACGCCCCGGTGTGGATCGTCGACCCCGTGGACGGCACCCGCCAGTTCGTGAACGGCGACCCGGCCTTCTGCACCCTGGTGGCGCTGGCCCTGCGCGGGGAGATCCTCGCCTCCTGGACCTTCGCCCCGGCCCTGGAGGAGCTGGCGACCGCCGTGCGCGGGCAGGGCGCGTACGTCAACGGCGAGCGGATCCACAGCGGTTCGCCGGAGGCCGGCGCCGCGCTGCGGGTCGCCATCGCCCACCCGCTCTACACCTCCGACGAGAACAAGCGGACGCTCGCCCGGCTGGACGTGCCCGGGGTGGCGGCCAGGCCGTGCGGCTCGGCGGGCCTGGAGTACCTGAAGGTGGCCCGCGGCGAGATGGACGCCCTGGCCTTCACCTGGCCGTCGGCCTGGGACCACGCGGCCGGGCTCCTGCTGGTCGCCGAGGCCGGCGGGGCGCAGAGCACGGTCGCGGGTGTCCCCTTCCGGGTGGACCGGGACAACGCGCTGCCGTTCGCCGTCGGACGGGACGAGGCCACCGCCGTACGCATCCGGGAACTCCTCCGCGGCGTCTAGACGGCCTGAGCCCCGCCCGGACCGGACCTAGGGGTGTCCAGCCCGGCGTGCGGGGCGCAATATCCTGGAGGCGCAGGCGCCGCCGGAAACGAAGGAGTCGCAAGTGCCGTCGATTCTCGATGTGGTCGTGGTGGGGGCGGGGCCCAACGGGCTGACCGCCGCCGTCGAACTGGCCCGGCGCGGCTTCTCGGTGGCCGTCTTCGAAGCCGCCGACACGGTGGGCGGCGGCGCCCGGACCGAGGAGCTCACCCTCCCCGGCTTCCGGCACGACCCGTGCTCGGCGGTGCATCCGCTCGGCGCCGGCTCCCCGGTCTTCGCCACGATGCCGCTGAAGCGGTACGGGCTGGAATGGCTGCACGCCCCGCTTCCGATGGCGCACCCCTTCGACGACGGCACGGCCGCCGTCCTCTCCCGCTCGGTCGCGGAGACGGCGGCGTCCTTCGGGCCGCGGGACGCGGGCGCCTACCGGCGGCTCGTCGGGCCGTTCCTCGGCAAGTGGGACACCCTGGCCCGGGACTTCATGTCCCTGCCGAACACCGCGCTGCCCAGGGACCCAGTCACCCTCGCCCGCTTCGGGCTCGCCGGCCTGCCGCCCTCCACCTGGCTCCTGCGCCGCTTCCGCGACGAGCGGGCCCGGGCCCTCTTCTCGGGGCTCGTGGCCCACGTCATCGCTCCGCTCGGCGGGATCGGCACGGGCGCCGTCGGCCTGGTCTTCGCGCTGGCCGCGCACGCGAACGGCTGGCCGGCGGCGCGCGGCGGCTCGCAGTCCGTCTCCGACGCGCTCGCCGCCTACCTGCGCGACCTCGGCGGGACGATCCACACCGGCTTCGAGGTCAAGCGGCTCGACGACCTCCCGCCGGCCCGGGCGTACGTCTTCGACACCTCACCGACCGCGCTGGCCCGGATCGCCCGGCTGGGGCGCGCCTACGACGGCTACCGGTACGGCGCCTCCGTCTTCAAGATCGACTACGCGCTGGACGGCCCGGTCCCGTGGACCGCCGAGGAACCGCGCCGCGCCGGCACCGTCCAGATCGGCCCGCGCACCCGCGACATCGACGCCGCCCTGCAGCTCGCCTCGGGCGGCCGGGTCCCCCGCAACCCCTTCCTCATCACCGCGCAGCCCAGCCTGGTCGATCCCGGCCGGGCACCCGAGGGCAAGCACGTGTTCTGGGCGTACGGGCACGTACCGGCAGGCTGGGGCGGCGATCTCACCGAAGCCGTCGAGCGCCAGCTGGAGCGCTTCGCCCCCGGCTTCCGCGACCTGGTCCTGGCCCGTGCCACCGCCGGCCCGCCCCAGCTCGCCGCCCGCAACCCCAACTACGTCGGCGGGGACATCGCCTGCGGAGCCGCTTCGGGGCTGCAGCTGCTGCTGCGGCCGAAGATCTCCCTCTCCCCGTACACGACGGCCCACCCGGCGGTCTTCCTCTGCTCGTCGGCGACCCCGCCGGGCCCGGGGGTGCACGGCATGTCCGGCCACAACGCCGCCAAGGCGGTCTGGCGCCACCTGCGCACGGACACCTGAGGCCGGCCCCGGAGGCGGTCGTGGGTCCGGGCAACGACACGGACGACAGAGGAAGGGTGCCTTTCTTCGTCGGCCTGTGCGTCGCGGCGATCACGGCGGCGTCCACCGCGATATTTGGGGCACGAGGCGAATCGATGCTCACCGCGGGACTCGGAACGGGCGCGCTCGGCCGCCTTTTCACCGCTGCGTGCAGGCATCGCACAAGGCACGCATCAATGGGCGGGGGCCCCGGGCGCCGTGACGGCCGGCCGGGGGTACCGCTCGCGAAAGGACTTCCGATGGTCCGCATCACCCTGGTCCTCGGCGACATCACAGCCGAGAAGGCCGACGCGATCGTCAACGCGGCCAACTCCTCGCTCCTCGGCGGCGGCGGGGTGGACGGCGCCATCCACCGCCGGGGCGGGCCGGAGATCCTCGCGGCCTGCGAGGACCTGCGGCGCTCGCACTACGGCAAGGGACTGCCGACGGGCCGGGCCGTCGCCACCACGGCCGGCAGACTCGCCGCCGGGCACGTCATCCACACGGTGGGACCCGTCTGGTCGCGCGAGGAGGACCGGTCGGAGCTGCTGGCCTCCTGCTACCGCGAATCGCTGAGGATCGCCGACGAACTGGGGGCCCGTACGGTCGCCTTCCCGGCCATCTCCACCGGCATCTACGGCTGGCCCATGGACGACGGGGCACGGATCGCGGTGGAGACGGTGCGGGCGGCCCGGACCGAGGTGCAGGAGGTCCGCTTCGTCCTCTTCGACGCGGCCGCCTTCGCCGCCTTCGAGACGGCGGTCGCGGGCGCCTGAAGGCGGCCCGGCCGCGAACCCGAACGGCGGCCGGGCTTTCCCCCGTATCGACGACGCCGGGCGCGTCACCGCCCTCGCGGCCACCGACAAGGTGCCGTTCGTTGCCGACTGCGGACGCCGACGGCGGCGTGGTCTCCATGGAACGTCCTGCCGACTCCGCCGAGCGGGCCAGGCCAAGCGGGTGGCACACAGGAGATCGAGCATCCCGACGCGGCCGTGACCAAGCCTCAGGTCCTCGGCCGGTCGGCCCGGCCCCTCGGGGCCATGCAATCCCCCGGCACCGGGGTCCGGCTTCCGTGCCGCCTGGTGGACCTACAACGCCCTGCGCAGCACCGTCACGCCGGCGGTCCATGCGCGAAACCGCTCCCGTTCCTCCGTCATTCCTCGGTCACCGGCGATGTCATTCACGGAAGACTCCTCGATCTCCTCGATGCGCCCGGGGCGGGCCGGGGGTAGGTCCTGGACTGTTTGACGCTGCCGTACGCGAAGCTCGACTCGATCGAGGCGATTCCGGGGATGGCGTGGATGCGGTGGCGCACCAGGGCCTCGTAGGCCTCCAGGTCCTCGATGACGACCCGGAGCAGGTAGTCGCTGCTGCCCGCCATCAGGTAACAGTCCTGGATGTGCTCGATGACGGCGACGTGCTCCTCGAAGAGCCGTACCGCCTCCGCCGTGTGGCGTTCCAGGCGGATCCGTACGAAGACGGTGACCGGGAGTCCGAAGGCCACCTGGTCGACCATGGCCGTGTAGCCGCGGATCAGGCCCGCCTCCTCCAGCCGCCGGACCCGGCGCAGGCAGGGTGACGGGGAGAGCCGGACGCGGTCGGCCAGGTCCTGGTTGGACAGGCGCCCGTCGGCCTGCAATTCCCGGATGATCTGCAGATCGACTGCGTCCACGGCCACTCCTTGGCAGATTCTGCCCCAAACGTATGTCCGAGAGGCAGAACTGGCAATCGGCTGCCCCGCCCGAAGCCCTAGCGTTGCCCCGGAACGGACCGGACCGGTCCGAGTCCCAGAGGCTGGAGCAATTTCCTTGGTCGCGACGCACACCACCCGGGCGACCGTGCCTCCCGATGCGGCGGGCCCGCGTGCCGGACACCCCGGCCGGCGCGGGCTCTCCCCGCGGTTCCTCCCGCGGCTCTCCCCGCAGGCCGAGGGCCTGCTGGCGCTGCTGGTGACCGTGGCGATCTGGGCGGCCTTCGCGCTCAGCGCCCGCGCCCTGAGTGCCTCTTCCCTGCTGCCGGCCGACGCGGCCCTGCTGCGCTTCGGCGTTCCCCTCGTCGTGCTCCTCCCCGCCCTGTGGCGGCGCCGTCGCCGCATCGCCGCGGTACGGCCCGGCGCCGCAGCCAAGATCATCTGCGGTGCGGGGGTGCCCTTCTTCCTCGCGGCGATGCACGGCGGCGCCCTGACCTCCGCCGCCTTCGTCGGCTCGATCGTCCCCGGGATGGTCCCGCTCTTCGTCTCCGCGATCATGATCCGCCGTGGGCACGGGGTGCCCCGCGGCACGCAGACGGCCGGGCTCGCGCTGATCGCGGCCGGCGTCGCCGCCCTCGTCTGGCGCTACGTCGTCCCGGTGGACACCGACGTGCTCGCCGGTTCCGGCATCCTCCTGGTCGCCAGCGGACTGTGGGCCCTCTACACGGTGGGCCTGCGCGAGGTGGACCTCGATCCCGTCGGATCGATCGGACTGCTGTGCCTCCCCTCCTTCGCCGTGATCGCGGCCCTCGTCCTGACCGGGGTCCTCCCGACGGGCATCGCGCACGCGGCGGGCAGCGACATCGCGCTGTTCCTCGTGGTCCAGGGCGTCGGCGTCGGGCTGTGCGCCGGCCTGCTCTACGCCTTCGCCATCCGCAGGCTCGGCGCCGAGCGCAGCTCCGTCGTCGGCAGCCTGAGCCCCGTCGCCGTCGTCCTGCTCGCCATCCCCCTGCTCGGCGAGACGCCGACCCTCGCCGTGCTCGTCGGCGTCCCCCTCATCACCGCCGGCGTCGTCCTCGCCAACCGCCGCCCCAGACCCGAGGTTCCCGCAGATGCTTGAGCTCCTCCCCCCGCCGCCCACCGATCCGCTGTGGGACCTGACCTACGAGTTCGGCAGCGACGAGCGGCCCGAACGGCTGAACCTCGTCCTCGGGGTCTACCGGGACCAGACGGGAACCACGCCCGTCATGGCCGCCGTCCGCGAGGCCGAGATGCGCCTGGCGGAGCGCTCCGAGTCCAAGGAGTACCGCGGGCTCTCCGGGAACGCGGCCTTCAACCGCTCCCTGCTGGACCTGGTGCTGGGACCGGACGGGCCCGCCGACCGGGCCGCGGCCGTCCAGACCGTCGCAGGCTCCGGCGCGCTGCGGCTGCTGGCCGATCTCGTCTGCCGGACCCGGCCGGGCACCACGGTGTGGATCAGCGATCCGGCCTACGTCAACCACCGGCCCATCCTGGAGGCCGCCGGGCTGAAGGTCCGTACGTACGGCTGGCGCGACGCCGAGGGCGGCTTCGACACGGCCGGCGTCCTGCGGGAGCTGCGGGAGGCCCGGCGGGACGACGTGGTGCTCCTCCAGGGGTGCTGCCACAACCCCACGGGCGTGGACCCGCTGCTGGACGACTGGGAGGCGCTGGCCGAGTCGGCCGTCCGCGGAGGCTGGGTGCCCTTCGTGGACCTCGCCTACCACGGGCTCGGCGACGGCCTGGAGGCCGACCTGCTGGCCACGCGGATGCTGGCGGCGCGCGTCCCGGAGATGCTGATCGCCGTCAGCTGCTCGAAGAACTTCGGTCTCTACAGCGACCGCGTCGGCTGCGCCATCGTGCTCGGGTCCTCGGCCCAGGCCGTGCGGCACGCCGAGACGGCCCTGCAGAACGCCGCCCGGACGCTGTACTCGATGCCGCCCGAGCACGGCGCGGCGGTCGTCACCACGATCCTGGAGGACCAGGGGCTGCGGGCCGCCTGGCGCGCGGAACTGGACGTCATGCGGAGCCGGATCATGGCCAACCGGGCCGATCTGACCGCCCACCTGAGCGCCCTGGGCTGTGCCGAGCAGGCGCGCTCCCTCGCCCGGCAGAAGGGGATGTTCTCGATGCTGCCGCTGACCGCGCCGCAGATGCTCCAGCTGCGCAGGCAGTACGCCGTCTACGGCACGACCTCCGGGCGGATCAACATCGCGGGCGTCCCGGCGCACCGCATCCCCTGCCTCGCCCGGGGCATCGCGGGAGTCCTCGGCACGGCCGACGCGCTCCGGGCCGTGCAGACGGCGTAGCCGGGGAGAAGCGGTGCCCGGCCGGAACGACGGCCGGACACCGCTCGGGATCATCCGGGATCATCCGGGATCACCCGGGATCACCCGGGGTTCAGGAGACGGTGAGGAACTTGGCCACGCTCGGGACCCCCTGGGCGTCGAGGGCGAAGAGCATGTAGTTGCCCGGCAGGACCACGCCGGTGTCGGCGGGAACGGACACCGTGTAGGAGTTGGTTCCGGTGGCCGTGGACACCAGGGGGACCCGGCGCTGGTCGTTGTCGGTGGAGTGGGTCGCGGCGGCGGCGCGCATCAGGACGAACGACGCCACCGGGCCCTCGGTGCCCACCGTGAGCGAGGTGCCGGGGGCCGTCCTCGAGGGCACGCCACCGGAGATGACGGGACGCGGCTTCGGCGTGCCGTCCGCGTTCAGCAGGTACGGCGGTGTGAAGACCGCACCGTCGGCGTGGTTGGTGGCGCAGTCGCCGCACAGGCCCCCGCCCCCGGAGAAGATCCGCCCGTCCGGCAGCAGGTTGGCCACGCTGTGGTAGTTGCGCGGCACGGCCATCGAGGCGAGCGGCGTGAAGGCTCCGGTCGCCGGGTCCCACAGCTCGGGCGTCAGCACCGAGGTCGCGTCGCTGAACGGCACCGGATAGGCCTGCCCGCCGAAGACGGCCACCTTGCCGTCGGGCAGGACGACGCTGTTGCTGAAGGCGCGGGCGTGCTCCATGTCCCCGGTGCGGGCGGCCTGCGCCTGGCCGCCCGAGACGCTCACCGTGTAGGCGCGCCGGGTGGCCGGGCTGTCCTGGTAGGCGGGGGAGCCGCCCAGGGTGAGCAGCTTGCCGATGTCGTAGGAGACGGCGTTGCCCGTCATTGCGTCCTGGCTGTCGGCCCGGGTGCCGGCGGCGGTGATGCTGCCCTGGCCCGTGGTCGAGATCCAGTTCATCTGCTTGCTCGGCCCCAGCTGCAGCACCTTGCCGCCCGAAGTGGCGTACAGCCACATGTGGTTGTCGGCCCGGTAGGGGCCGGCCGGATCCGCCGTCAGCGCGGGCACGGCGGAGACGCCCGGGAGCTTGCGCCAGGTCCGGGTGTCCGGCGACCAGGCCTCACCGGCCTTGTCGCCCGCCGCCCCGCTCCAGGAACCGCCCAGGACGAAGGCCTCCCCGGTGGAGAGCAGCGTCATGGCCTGGTAGCCGCGGGCGATGTTCATGCTGGTGGTGGCGGACCAGTCGTCGGTGGCCGGGTCGTAGATGCTCGCCTTCTCCGCGTTGCTGCCCCCGGTGACCAGCACCCGGCCGTCGGCGAGCATGGCGATGCCCGGACAGAACATGTCGTGGCCGGTGTTGTCGATGCGGCGCTGGGTGACCTTGCCGGTCTTCAGGTCCAGGATCGCGGTCTGGGTGTATCCGTTGCTGCCGCCGAAGCGGTCGACCGCGTACGCCGACCAGGCCAGCAGCTTGTCGCCGGGGAGGGCGGCGGTGGCCACGGGCACCAGCGGGAACCCGGTGATCCGGCCCCAGGAGCCGTGGACGGCCGGGCTGGCCGGCCCGCTCAGGCGGATCTCCGCGGCCGAGGTCCACGGGCCGCGGCCGCCGGCCTCGCTCGTCACGGTCAGACGTACGTAGCGGGTGTGCTCGGCCCGGGTGAAGGTGGCGGTCTTGACGGTGTCGTCGTCCCGCCAGGTGCCCGAGGCCACCGGCGCGGCGAAGGTGATCCCGTCGGTGCTGGTCTGGATGCTGTAGGCGCCCGCCCGCCCGTTGGGCCCGTCCGCGCGGGGGTGGTAGACGAGTGCGGAGACGACCGACGTGCGGTGCATGTCGATGGTGAGGGTGTGCGGCAGGGGAGCGGGGGTGCCGCTCCATTTGCTGTGCCAGATGGTGTCGGTGTTGCCGTCGAGCACGTTGGCCGCGCGGCCGTTCTCGCCGGTGGTCTCCTCGTCGCCGGCGGTGGCCGTCCAGCCGGTCCGGGACAGGTCGACGGTGGCCGCCGGGGTGCCGGGGTCGCCCAGTACGTCGATCTCGGCGGCGGAGCTCCAGGGCCCGCGGCCGCCGGCCTCGGTGAGCGCCGTGAGGCGCACGAACCGGGCGCCCTGCGGGGCGAAGCCCAGCGTCTTGGTGCTGGCGTCGTCCGCGAGGGTGCCCGTGGCGACGGGGGCTCCCCAGCCCTGTCCATCCGTGCTGAGGCTGATGCTGTACTCACCGACGCGCCCGTTGGGCCCGTTCGCGCGGGGGCGGTAGACGAGTGCGGAGACGACCGAGGTCTGCCGCATGTCGATGGTGAGCGTGTGGGGCAGGGGAGCGGGGGTGCCGCTCCACTTGCTGTGCCAGATGGTGTCGGTGTTGCCGTCGAGCACGTTGGCCGCGCGGCCGTTCTCGCCGGCGGTCTCCTCGTCGCCGGCGGTGGCCGTCCAACCGGTCCGGTCGAGGACGGGAGCCGTGGGTTCCAGCGCGTTCGCCGGCGCGATGCCGTGGTGCGGCGACTGCTTCGCCGTCTGCTGGTCCTGCGGGACGGGTGTGGGCCGGGGTGCCGGGGCCCGGCCGGCCGCCGTGCTGGAGACCCCGAGCCACGGGGTCAGGCCGATCAGCAGCGAGCCGAGGCCGAAGGCTATGAGCAAGTGGGAACGGCGTAACAGGCGTGGAAAGGCGAGGGAGCGCCTGGACTGCAATCTGACCTCCTGGGGCGACGGGACGTGCCCCAGAGAACATAGGTCAGGTCAAACGCAACTCTCCCGGAAAGAGGGAGAGTTGGCGTGAAGCGGCATTGCCGGTGGGATGTGCGCGGATGCGCGCGGTCGTGTGCGGAGTGTGCGGACACGACAGTCCCCGGCAGTTCCGTCGATTCCATGAGCCATCCGCCGTCGCCGATGGCTCCCCTGGTCGACAGATGCTGCCGGGGGCCTGGCCAGAGCCTGGACAAGGGTCACGCGGGCCTGAGGACGTCTCCCCAGGGAGGTGCGGCTCTATCCGGTTTTCCGGTGTATTGATGAGTCTCCTCCCTATTCATCCTTAGTCAAGACCTCGCCGGAAGTACGCTGAAAGAAATCCGCGTCGCGCTCGGAACGCGTCCGACGGAAGGTGTCGCGATGACCGCATGGCCGGTTCCACGAGGTCCGCGCGGGCCCGGTGCCACGGTCTGGGAGCCCGAGACGGTGACGGCCGACCCGTACAACGCCCAGACGCCGTCGGCCGCGCTCGCCGAGCCGGTCACCCCCGTGGGGGCCTTCTTCGTACGCGACCACTTCGGCATTCCGCGCATCGACCCCGCCCGGTGGCGGCTCCGGTTCGACGGCGCCGCCGCCGCTCCCTTCACCCTCGGCCACGCGGAACTCCTCGCGATGGAACACCGGGAGCTCGACGTGGTCGTGGAGTGCGCGGGCAACGGCCGCGGCCTGATGAGACCGCCCCCGCCCGGACTGCCGTGGAGCCAGCAGGCGGTGGGGTGCGCGCACTTCGCGGGTGTGCCCTTCCGCGCCCTCGCCGACCGGGCCGGGATCGATCCGGCGGCCGTGGAGATCGTCTTCACCGGAGCCGACTCCGGCACCGTGCACGGCCGCCCGGCGCCCTTCGAGCGCAGCCTCCCGCTCGCCGTGGCCCTCCACCCGGACACCCTCCTCGCCACCCGCATGAACGGCGAGCCGCTGGCGCCCGAGCACGGGGCGCCGGTCCGCCTGGTGGTCCCCGGCCGGTACGCCGTCGCCGATGTGAAGTGGCTCGTCGGGGCGCGGGCCGTGACGCACGTGTTCACCGGTGCCTTCCAGACCGAGGAGTACCTCTACGTCGCCTCGCGCGGCACCCCCGAGGGGCCCGTCACGACCGTGCGGGTCAAGTCGGTCATCACCGAGCCCGAGCCGGACACGGCCGTGCGCCGCGGCCACGAGACCCTGGTCCGCGGCCGCGCCTGGTCGGGCGGCGGGGTCCCCGTACGCAGCGTCGAGGTGCGGGCCGCGTACCAGGACGACGGGCCGGCCCTCGACGGCGACGGCGACGGCGACGGCGACGGGGGCCGGGGCTGGCTCCCGGCCGAGCTCGAACCGCCGGCGGGCCCCTACGCCTGGAGCGGCTGGTCGTACCGGTGGACGCCGCAGCGACCCGGGCCGTACCGGCTGCTGTCCCGCGCGACCGACGCCCACGGCGACACCCAGCCGGGGCGGGCCCCGTGGAACGCCCGCGGCTACGGCTGCAACCCCGTGGCCTGCGTCGAAGTGGTCGTCGTATGAGCCGGAGGTGCGGACCGGCGGCCGGTCGCCCCGCACCCGCCGAGCCTGCGCCCCGCCAGGCCCCCTCCACCGGACGCAGAGCCCCACGCCCCTGCCTCGGATAGGGTGAATCGGTAGGAATTCAGCCCCCCGGGGTGAGGTCGGTGCATTGGACACTTACCAGTCGACGAGCGAGGTGCCGGACCAGCCGGTGGCGGCTGTCGGGTACGCGGGCGTGCTCCGCGAGCTGCTGCCGCTCGCCCTGTGGCGCGAGGACGCCGACGGTCGCATCGTCGAGTGGTCGCTGGCCGCCCAGGACCTGCTCGGGCACCGGCCCGAGGACATCATCGGCCGCCCCGGCACGGCCGTCCTCGTCCCCGAGGCCAACCGGGAGCTCGCCGAGCAGCTGACCCGGCGCGTCCAGGCCGGCGAGACCGTCGTCGGCACCCTGCCCGTGCGCCACCGCGACGGCCACCGCGTCCCCATGGAGATGTGGATCGTGCCCGCCGTGGACCCGCAGGGCCGCACGGGCGCCATGCTCATCGCCGTGGAGACCTCCGAGGTCCTCCACATGCGGGACTCGCTCGCCGCCCTGCAGAGCCTGTTCACCCAGTCGCCCATCGGCCTCGCCACCCTCGGCCCCGACCTGCGCTTCCTCCGGGTCAACGACGCGCTGGCCCGGATGAACGGCGTCTCCGCCGCCGAGCACCTGGGCCGGCGGCTCACCGAGGTGGTGCCCGGGGTCAACGCCGTCGCCCTGGAAGCCACGATGCAGCAGGTCCTCGACCGGGGCACCGCCGTCGTCGACGTCCGCCGCACCGGGCGGACCCCCGCCGACCCCGAGCGCGACCGGACCTGGTCCTGCTCGTACGCCCCGCTGCTCGACGGCTCCGGCCGGGCCCTCGGGGTGATCGCCTCCCTCATCGACATCACCGAGGGCCAGCAGGCGCAGGCCGAGGTCGAACGGGCCCGGCACCGGTTCGCGCTGCTGGCGGAGGCAGGCACCCGCATCGGCACGACCCTGGACCTCCACCAGACCGCCCAGGAGATCGTGGACGTGCTGGTACCGCAGCTCGCGGACTCGGCCGACGTACAGCTGCTCGAAGCCGTACTGGGCCCCGACGAGGGCGTGGCGCCCGCCGCTTCCACCCGCGGTGTCCTGCGCCGCCTGGCGGCCCGCTTCCCCGACCCGACCGCCC
>NZ_JARAYQ010000246.1:0-11961 GCF_033794505.1 Streptomyces sp. MB09-01
GGTGGTGACGGACACAGGTCGGGGGAGGGGAATCGTGGGTATGCTCGCCGCCATGCCCCAGTCCCCTTCCGCCGCATCGCGGGACGAACCCCTCATACGGGACCGTGGTGACGCCTGCCCCGGCGCGCTGCGGCTGCACGCGGCGGACGACGGGTTCCTGGCGCGGGTGCGGATTCCCGGCGGGATGCTCGGCGGTGCCGCCGCGCGGCTGCTGGCCGATGCCGCCGACCGGCTCGGCGACGGTCACGTCGACCTCACCTCGCGCGGCAACGTACAGCTGCGCGGCCTCGGTGAGAGCTGCGGCGGGGAACTCGCCGAACTGCTGGCGCGCGCCGGACTGCTGCCCGCGCCCGCGCACGAGCGGATCCGCAACATCGTTTCCTCGCCGCTCGCAGGCCTCGACCGGCTGGGCCTGCCCGATGTGTCCCCCTGGGTGGCCGAGCTGGACGTGCTGCTCTGCGCGAGCGACGCGGCGGCCGGGCTGTCCGGGCGGTTCCTCTTCGCCCTCGACGACGGCCGCGGCGACGTGACCTCGCTCGCGGCGGACGTGAACCTCGCCGCCGACGGGGATGCCGAGCGGGCCCTGCTGTGGGCGGGTGACCGGGCGGAAGCCGTGCTCGTCTCCGTGCAGGACGCGCCGCGGGCCGCGCTGACGGCCGCCGAGTACTTCCTCGACGCCGTTCGGGAGGCCGGCACCCGGGCCTGGCGGGTGGCCGAGCTGCCTCCTGAACACGCTCTGTCCGGTGCCCGGTTGGCGGAGCGGCTGGCCGATGCCGGTGTCTTCGCCGTCGTGGCGGCGCCGGACCCGTCCGCCGCGTCGTCCGCCGGGTCCGCCCGGTCCGCCGGGACGCCCGAGCCCGGCATCGTGCCCGGCCCGGACGGCACCGCCTCGCTGTCCGTCCTCGCGCCGCTCGGGCGGCTCACCACCGCGCAGTGGCGTCGGCTCGCAGGCCTCACGGACCGGGTCCGGCTGACTCCCTGGCGCGGGATCGTGGTCCCCGGACTGCCCGGCCGCGCGGCGGCTCCCGCGCTCGCCGAGCTCGCGGAAGCAGGGCTCGTCACGGCTCCCGACAGTTCCTGGCGGTCCGTCACCGCCTGCACCGGAAAGCCCGGTTGCGCGAAGGCGCTGGCCGACGTGCGCGCCGATGCGCGGGCCGTCATGGAACGGGCCCGCGGACCGCTGCCCGTGCACTGGTCCGGCTGCGAGCGGCGGTGCGGGCATCCGCGCGGCTCCGCGTGGGTGGACCTGGTCGCCACCCCCGCCGGATACGACCTCCACGTCGAAGGCCGCGCACCGCGGCGCGGCGTACCGGAGCACGAGCTCGCCCCCGCCCTCGCGGACGCCCGACACGCAGATCCCGTACGTCACAACCTCCCCGACTCAGTGCAGAAATGAGCGAGTACACCGTGTTCGAGTACGAGAAGGACGGCGCCGCGATCTACCGCCAGTCCTTTGCCACGATCCGCGCCGAGGCGGACCTCTCCGGCCTGCCGGCCTCGGTCGCCCAGGTCGCGGTGCGCATGATCCACGCCTGCGGAATGACCGACCTCCCGCAGGACCTCGGGTACACCCCCGAGGTGGTGCTGCGCGCCCGCGCGGCCCTGGAGGCCGGTGCGCCGATCCTCTGCGACGTCCAGATGGTCGCCAGCGGGGTCACCCGCAAGCGCCTGCCCGCAGGCAACGACGTGATCTGCACCCTCTCCGACCCGGCGGTCCCGGACCTCGCGGCGAAGATGGGCACCACGCGCAGCGCCGCGGCCCTCGAAGTCTGGCGTGACCGCGGCCTGTTGGAGGGCTCGGTGATCGCCGTGGGCAACGCGCCGACCGCGCTGTTCCGGCTGCTGGAGATGATCGAGGAGGGTGCGCCGCGCCCGGCCGCCGTCATCGGGGTGCCCGTCGGCTTCATCGGCGCCGCCGAGTCCAAGGACGCCCTCGCCGCCCACCCCTCGGGCCTCGACCACCTGATCGTCCGCGGCCGGCGGGGCGGCAGCGCCATCGCCGCGGCCGCCGTCAACGCCATTGCGAGCGTGGTCGAATGAGCGTCGACAGCGACGGACAGGTCGTCAAGGGGCGCCTGTACGGGGTCGGGCTCGGGCCCGGCGATCCGAACCTGATGACACTGCGGGCCGTCCAGGTGATCGGCGAGGCCGATGTCGTCGCCTATCACAGCGCCCGGCACGGGCGGTCCATCGCACGCTCGATCGCCGCGGCGCACCTGCGCGGGACGCACATCGAGGAGCCGCTGGTCTATCCGGTCACCACCGAGACCACCGACCACCCCGGCGGCTACCAGGGTGCGATGGAGGAGTTCTACGAGTCCGCCGCCACCCGCCTGGCCGCTCATCTGGACGCCGGCCGGACCGTCGCCGTGCTCGCGGAGGGCGACCCGCTCTTCTACAGCTCGTACATGCACATGCACAAGCGGCTCGCGGACCGGTACGAGACCGAGGTCATCCCCGGGGTCACCTCGGTGAGCGCCGCCGCGGCCCGGCTCGGCACCCCGCTCGTGGAGGGTGAGGAGGTCCTGACCATCCTCCCCGGCACCCTGCCCGAGGAGGAGCTCACCGCCCGTCTCGCCGCCACCGACTCGGCGGTCGTGATGAAGCTCGGCCGGACCTTCCCCGCCGTACGGGGCGCGATGGAGAACAGCGGCCGGCTCGCCGAGGCCCGCTACGTCGAGCGCGCCACCATGGAGGGGGAGCGGACCGGCCGCCTCGCCGACACCGACGCGGCGAGCGTGCCGTACTTCGCCGTCGCCGTGGTGCCCAGCCGGATCGGCAACCCGGGCAGCGTGCCGTCCGGGCCCGGCGAGGTCGTGGTCGTCGGCACCGGCCCGGCGGGCCCCCTGTGGCTCACCCCGCAGACCCGGCGCGCGCTGGCCGACGCCGAGGTGCTGGTCGGCTACACCACCTACCTGGACCGGGTCCCCGTGAAGCCGGGCCAGATCCGGCACGGCTCCGACAACAAGGTGGAGTCGGAGCGGGCCGAGTTCGCGCTCGACCTGGCCCGGCGCGGGCAGCGGGTGGCCGTGGTCTCCGGGGGCGACCCGGGCGTCTTCGCCATGGCCACGGCGGTCCTGGAGGTGGCCGGGCAGGCGGAGTACGAGGACGTGCCCGTACGGGTCCTGCCGGGCGTGACCGCGGCCAACGCGGCGGCCGCCGCGGCCGGCGCCCCCCTCGGCCACGACTACGCCACCGTCTCCCTCTCGGACCGGCTCAAGCCGTGGGAGGTCATCGCGGAGCGGCTGCGCGCGGCCGCCGCGGCCGACCTGGTGCTCGCCCTCTACAACCCCGGCTCGCGCAGCCGCACTTGGCAGGTGGCCCAGGCCCGCGAGCTGCTGCTGGAACTGCGCGCACCCGAGACCCCGGTGGTCGTCGCGCGCGACGTGGGCGGGCCGGAGCAGTCGGTGCGGATCGTCACGCTCGCCGAACTGGTGCCCTCCGAGGTCGACATGAGGACGATCCTGCTGATCGGCTCCTCGCAGACCCAGGTCACCGAGCGGCCCGACGGGTCGCGGATCACGTGGACCCCGCGCCGCTACCAGTGACCTGCTGAGCGCCCGACGGGGCCCGGAGCGGCGAACCGCCTCCGGGCCCCGTGGCGTTGTCGGCGGCCCCGGGCCGTTCGCAGCCCCGCGCCGCCGAAATCCCGGGCCGTCCGCGGCTCCGGGGAGGGGGCCGGGCCCTATGCGGCAGCGGCGTCGAGCCAGCGCAGTGCTTCGAGGACGGAGGCCGCCTGCGGCTGGCCCTCCGGGACCGCGGGGCGGCGTACGACCAGGACCGGGATGCCGGCCTCGCGGGCGGCCGTGAGTTTGGGCGCGGTGGCCGAGCCGCCGCTGTCCTTGGTGACGAGCACGTCGATGCGGTGACGGGCGAGCAGCTCCCGCTCGTCGGCCAGGGTGAACGGGCCCCGGGCCAGCAGGACTTCCAGCTGCGGCGGCACGGGAGCGTCCGGCGGATCCACCGAGCGCACCAGGAACCAGGTGTCGGTCAGGTGCGCGAAGGTGTGCAGGCCCATCCGCCCGGTGGTCAGGAAGGCCCGGCCGCCGAGCGGGGGCAGTGCGGCGGCCGCCTCTTCCAGGGAGCCGGCGAACCGCCAGTCGTCGCCGGGGCCCGGGGTCCAGCCGGGCCGGCGCAGCGCCAGCGTGGGGACGCCCGTGAGCGCCTCCGCCTCGGCGGCGTTGAAGCTGATCCGCTCCGCGAAGGGGTGGGTGGCGTCGACCACGTGCGTGACCCCGAAGGCGACGATCCAGCCCGCGAGCCCCGCGATGCCGCCGAAACCGCCGATGCGGGTGCCGCCCGGTGGGAGGACGGGTGCGGCGACCCGGCCCGCGAGCGAGGTCGTCACCCGGTACGAGGGGTGGTGCTCCAGTGCCTCCGCGAGGCGGCGGGCCTCCGTGGTGCCGCCGAGGATCAGGACGTGGCGGTCCGGCTCGCGGCCGGGCTCAGCAGACATGCCGGTCGCGCTCGGGCGAGTACAGGTGGCTGTCCCGGAACTGCTCCGCGCCCAGCGTGCGGCCCACGACGATGACGGCGGTGCGGACCAGGCCGTGCTCCTTCACCTGGGCGGCGATGTCGGCGAGGGTGCCGCGCAGGATCAGCTCGTCGGGGCGGCTGGCCATCGCCACCACCGCCACCGGGCACTCGGCCCCGTAGTGCGGCAGCAGTTCGTCGACCACCCGGTCCACGTAGCGGGTGGCGAGGTGCAGGACCAGCAGGGCGCCGCTGCGGCCCAGGGTGGCCAGGTCCTCGCCGGGCGGCATCGGGGTGGCCTGCTGGGCGATCCGGGTCAGGATGACCGTCTGGCCGACGGTGGGCACCGTCAGCTCCCGCTTGAGGGCGGCGGCTGCCGCGGCGAAGGCCGGTACGCCCGGGACGACCTCGTAGGGGATGCCGGCCGCGTCCAGCCGGCGCATCTGCTCCGCGACGGCGCTGAAGATGGAGGGGTCGCCGGAGTGCAGCCGCGCCACGTCCTGGCTCGCTGCGTGGGCCCGTACGCACTCGGCGATGATCTCGTCGAGGTTCAGCTGCGAGGTGTCGACCAGGCGGGCGTCCGCCGGGCACTCGGCGAGCAGCTCGCGCGGCACGAGGCTGCCCGCGTAGAGGCAGACCGGGGCGGCGGCCAGGGTCCGGGCCCCGCGCACCGTGATCAGGTCGGCGGCGCCGGGGCCCGCACCGATGAAGTACACGGTCATGTTCGATCCTTCTCCTTGGATGCGGTGGCCTTGGACGCGGTGGCCGGCTCGGCAGGCTTCGTCACCGACCACTGGGTGACCGGCATCGCCTGGCGCCAGCCCGTGAATCCGCCGACCGGCACGGCGTGCGCGACGGCGAGCTTCACCAGTTCGCCGCCGTGGCGGCGGTAGCGGTCGGTGAGGACCGCCTCCGATTCGAGGGTGACGGTGTTGACGACGAGGCGGCCGCCGGGCGCCAGCGCCGCCCAGGCCGCGTCCAGCAGTCCCGGCGCGGTCAGCCCGCCGCCGATGAACACCGCGTCGGGGGCCGGCAGTCCGCCGAGGGCCTCCGGCGCGGCGCCGACGACCACGCGCAGGCCCGGTACGCCGAGCGCCGCCGCGTTGCGGGCGATCCGCGCGGCCCGCTCCGGTACGCGCTCCACCGCCACCGCCCGGCACGAGGGGTGCGTGCGCATCCACTCGATGCCGATGGAGCCGGAGCCGCCGCCGATGTCCCACAGCAGCTCGCCGGGGGCCGGGGCCAGGGCGCACAGGGTCGCGGCCCGGACGTGGCGCTTGGTGAGCTGCCCGTCGTGTTCGTAGGCGGCGTCCGGGAGGCCGGGGGTCGCGCCGAGGCGCGGTGCGGCGTGGGCCGGGTCGCGGCGGCAGTCGAGGGCCACCACGTTCAGGGGGTCGCCGGGCGCGCGGTCCCAGCTGTCGGCGCGGCCCTCGTACGCGTCCTCGCGCTCGGACCCGAGCTGCTCCAGCACCCGCATCCGGCTCGGGCCGAAGCCCCGCTCTCGAAGCAGAGCGGCGATCTCGTTCGGGGACGCCGCTCCGGCGCTGAGCACCAGCACCCGGCGCCCGTCGTGGAGCGCGGCCGCGAGCCGGGCCACCGGGCGGCCGACCACCGTGATCACCTCGGTGTCCTCCACCGGCCAGCCCAGGCGGGCGCAGGCGTACGACACGGACGAGGGGTGCGGGTGGACCCGCAGGGACTGCGGCCCGAGCTCCTCGGCGAGGGCCCGGCCGATCCCGTAGAACATCGGATCGCCGCTGGCCAGCACCGCGATCCGGCGCCCCGCGTGCTCGGCCATCAGCTTCGGCACGGCCGGCCGCAGCGGGCTCGGCCAGGCCACCCGGTCACCGGCGCACTCGCCGGCCGGCAGCAGGTCCAGCTGGCGCGGCCCGCCGATCAGTACCTGGGCCGAGGACAGTGCGGACCGCGCGGCGGCGGCGAGCCCGGCCCAGCCGTCGGCGCCGAGGCCGACGACCGTCACGGTTCTGGGGGGCGGTGCGGAGCTCACTGCGCGGTACCTCGGGAACGGGAAGGGGAAAGACGGCGGACCCGCAGCCTACTGGCCTGCTGATCCGCGGCCCGCGCCCACCCTCGCGACGCTCTCGCGAGGCCTCTCGCGAGGCCTCTCGTGACGCCCTCGCGACCGTTCCCCCACGCCTCGGTCTACCCTCGGTGACCCACCGCGACACGAGGGAGCTGCCATGCCCGGCTGGAACGCCAGCAAGATCCCCGACCAGAGCGGCCGGACCGCCGTCGTCACCGGGGCCAACAGCGGGATCGGCTACGTCACCGCCCGCGAGCTCGCGCGGCGCGGCGCCTCGGTCGTGCTGGCCTGCCGCAGCGCCGCGCGCGGGCGGGCCGCGGTGGTCCGGCTGCACGCCGAAGTGCCCGGAGCCGAGGTGGAGTTCATGCCGCTGGACCTCGCCGACCTGGCCTCCGTGCGGGAGTTCGCCACCGCCTACGGGCAGCGGCGCACCTCGCTGGACCTGCTGGTCAACAACGCGGGCGTGATGGCGCTCCCGTACGGACGCACCGCCGACGGGTTCGAGACGCAGTTCGGGGTCAACCACCTCGGGCACTTCGCCCTCACCGGGCTGCTGCTGCCCAGGCTGCGGTCGGCCGCCCCCGGGGCCCGGATCGTCAACGTCTCCAGCGGCTTCCACGCGCTGGGGAGGATCGACGTCGAGGGCGGCGGCGTGGATGCGCTCTCCAGCGAGCACGGCTACCGCCGCTGGGTCGCCTACGGCCGCTCCAAGACCGCCAACCTGCTCTTCACGCACGAGCTGGCCCGCCGCTTCACGGCCGCCGGCTCCACGATCACCGCCGCCGCGGCCCACCCCGGCTACGCCTCCACCAACCTGCACTCCGGAGCGTCGAAGGTGGAGGGCCCGACCCTCAACTCGCGCGTGGCCGCCTTCGGCAACGCGGTCGTCGCCCAGCCCACCTCCGCGGGCGCGCTGCCCACCCTCTACGCGGCCACCGCGCCCGGGGTCGGCCAGGACGCCTTCATGGCCCGCGGTTCGGCTGGCGCGGGGCGCCGGCGCGGTCCTGGCGGGCGAAGTGGACCCTGGACGACACGTCCGGCGAACTGCTCTGGGCGACCTCCGAGAAGCTCACAGGAGTCTCGTACGCATCCCTGCCGCGCTGATCCGGGCCGGGCCGGCCTGCCACCCGCGGGTACCGCCCTGTGCCCCTGACGGGTCTCCCCGGCACGCTCCCGCCCGGGCGCCCCCGGTATGAGTCCGTCCGCCCCCGGGGCGCCTCCGGGCGCCCCGGCCCGGGCCTGACCCGGGCGCCCGCCGCGCTGGAGACTCGGCGGCATGAGCGACGACGATATGGACAACCACCCAGAAGCCCACGACCACGCGGTGGTCCTCGGGGCGGGCGTGGCCGGCCTGCTGGCGGCGCGGGTGCTCGCGGAGCGGTTCGGGCGCGTGACGCTCGTCGAGCGGGACGAACTGCCGCAGGACGCACCGGCGTTCAGACCCGGGCTGCCGCAGTCCCGGCACGCGCACGTGCTGTGGTCGCGGGGCGTGGAGCTGATCGAGGACCTGCTGCCCGGGGTCACGGAGCGGCTGCTGGCGGACGGGGCGTTCCTGCTGGACAGCCCCGGGGACTTCCTCTGGCTGAGCCCGGCCGACTGGTTCCACCGGGTGCCGGGGGCGAAGGTGCTCCTGGCGAGCCGCGAGCTGCTCGACTGGACGGTGCGCCGGGAGGTGCTGCGGGACGAGCGGATCCGGCTCCGGTCCGGCAGCCCGGTCACGGGACTCGTGGGCGCGCCGGACGGCCGTTCGGTGACCGGCGTGGAGTTCCGCGGGGGTGACCCGCTGGCCGCGCGGTTCGTGGTCGACGCCACCGGACGGACCTCCAAGGCCCCGGCCTGGCTCGCGGCCCTCGGGCACGCGGCCCCGCAGGTGACCCGGTACGACTCCCGTCTCGGCTACTCCAGCCGGTACTTCGAGGTTCCGGAGGATCCCGCGCGGCGCTGGCACGGCATGTACGTACAGGGCCGCCCGGAGGTCCCGCGCGGGGCGGTGCTCGTACCGCAGGACGGCGGCCGGTGGCTGGTGACCCTCATCGGCAACGGCGAACACGCCCCGCCGACCGACGACGACGGGTTCCTCGGCTTCGCTCGGAGCCTGCGCAGTCCGGCGCTCTACGACGCGATCCGCGAGGCCGTACCGCTCTCCTCGGCCACCGGGTTCCGCTCCACGGCGAACGAGTGGCGCCACTACGAGCGCATGGACCGCTGGCCCGCGGGCTTCGTCGTGCTCGGCGACGCGGCCTGCCGCTTCAACCCGGTGTACGGCCACGGGATGACGGTGGCGGCACTGGCGGCGGACGTCCTGCGCAAGGAGATCCGCGGCCTGGCGCCCCGGGACCTCCCGGCGGCCGCCCGGCGGATCCAGCGCCGGACGGTGGCCGCGGCGGAGGTGGCCTGGCAGATCGCCACCAGCGAGGACCTGCGGTACGCGGAGACGGAAGGCCCGCCGGCGGACCGGGCCACCCGGATCCTGCAGCGCTACATGTCCCGCGTGATGGTGGGCGCCAACACCGACCCCGCCGTCTCCAGCCGCTTCTTCGGCGTGCTGTCGCTGTCCACCTCGCCGAACGCCCTGCTCAGCCCGGGCACGGTGGTCCGCGTCCTGTCCAAGTGGCGTCTGCCGACCACACCGACGGCCACCGCCTACCCACCCCACCACGAACCGCCCCAGGTTTGGACGCCACAGCTCTGAGGCCCCGGTTCAGGCTCGGACCGAGCACTCCAGGATGCGGCCGTCGACGGTCCCGGCGAGCAGGTGACCCCCTGGGCGCCACGGCAAGGGACAGGACGGCGGTGGGTGCACCGTCGACCCTGAGGTCCGTGTGCCATCGCAGGGAGCCGTCCTCGGCGTCCAGTGCCACCAGGGCTCCCGTGTGGTACGCCACGTAGAGCCGTGTCCCCGTCGGTGTCGAGGGCCGTGGCGGGACTGTCGGTGCGGTACTGCCACTGCACCGCGCCGTTCAGGCTCCGCCGTACGACGTGGGCGCCACCGGGCTGGAGGCCGTGGCCGTGGTGGACGGAACCGGCGTACACGAGGGACTGCCCGATCTCGACCGCAGGACCGCCGAAGTGGGGCGGCACACGGACGACCGCCGTCCCGGACGCGGGAGGGCGGCTGCTCATGATGTTCTCGGGCGGCGCCGCGCACCAACGGCATATCCGGGGCCCGGCCCGGTCCCCGGCCCGTCGCGCGGACGGTCAGGCCGGGTCGGGGCGCAGGGAGCGCCAGATGTGGTCCGGGAGGTAGCGGGCGGCTTCGGCGAGGTCGATCTCGTAGGTGCTGGACAGCCAGCGGCGGGCGGCCTCGGCGAGGGGGCCCATGACCAGGACCTCGATCACCGGGGCCGGCAGGGGGGCGATCTCGCCGCGCTCCATGCGCACCCCCAGCCACTGCATGATGGCCGCGAACTTCTCCGCCTTGGCCGCGCCGATCTCCTCGGCGTGGGCCACCAGGTAGCCGGAGTAGGCGGAGGCGTGCAGGAACAGCGCCACGTCCCGGTTCTCCTGGGTGAAGGCCAGGTACGACGCCACCCAGGACCGCACCCCGGTGCGGGCGGTGCGGCACCGGGTGAGCGCGGCGACCATGTCGTCGCACAGCATGTCCATGCACCGGATGTAGAGCGCGGCGGCCAGGCCGTCGAAGCTGCCGAAGTGGTGGTAGAGGCTGCCGAGGCTGACCCCGCTGGCCGAGACGACCGCGTTCACCGTGAAGCCCTGCTGCCCGGACTCGGCGAACACCCGCAGCGCGGTGGTCAGGAGCAGGTCGACGGTGGCTTCGCCGCGTTGTTGCTTGGGAGACATGCTGCGGTCCCGTCGGTGTGCGTGGTGCTGTCCGGAATCTGCGCCACCGAGCGTAGCAAGATCGCGGAACTGGAAGACCTTTCTAGAAAGATCCTTCGTGGTTCCTCGCGGCGGGAGGGTCAGGGAGTGGTGGAGCGCTCGTACAGGGCCTTGGTGTCGTCGCCGAAGTAGACGCTGTACGAGGTCCTGTCGTCGCCGCCCCCGTCGCGGCCGCCGATCACCCCGATCAGCGTGCGGCCGTCGGTCAGCACCGGGCCGCCGCTGGTTCCGTTCGGTACGTCCGCGCAGTCCAGCCGCAGCTGCGTCGGCCCGGCGGCGACGGCGGTGTTGCGGCACTCCAGCGGCTGCTCGGAGAAGTTCGGGTAGCCCACGAGCCGTGCGGGCGCCGGCAGTTGGGGCCGGAAGCCGATGGTCTCGGCCCCGGTGACGTCCTCCAGCCGCTGGCCGGGGTAGCCGGGCCGGCGCAGCCGGAGGAAGGCGATGTCGTGGTCGGGGTCCTGGTCCTCGGTCCAGCGCGGGTCGACGTCGATCCGGGTGGGCACCCAGACGCCGTACGGGGCCACGCCGTCCCGGTAGCCGGGGGCGAAGGCGAGGTTGGTGCGGAACCCGCCGCCGTACACGCAGTGGGCGGCGGTCGCGATGAGGTCGCCGCCGGGGGAGTGGACCACGACGGCCGAGCAGTGGTGGTCGGGATCACCGTCGGAGCCGGGGGAGAAGAGCGCGCCGATCGCCGGCTCGGCGGGGGCGGGTCGGGCCTCCAGCGGATCGGAGGGCTGCCATCCGGCGGTGCGCCAGTTCACCCGGCCGGCGCCGTCGGTGAAGGCCTTGCCGTCCGTCGGCGGCTCCGTGGCCTCGCGGACGATCCCGTCCAGCACGGCGGCCGCCGTCCTGTCGGCGCGCTCGGGATCCTGCTGGTAGGTGCCCCGGGCGGGATCCCCGTCGGCGCGGTTGGCGGCGATGCCGCGCAGCTCCCAGGCGGTGTACCCGAGGCCCGCGAGGGCCAGGGTGCAGAGCAGGCCGACGAGTGCGGGGCCGCGTCCGCCCCGCCCCCGCTCCCGTCCCCGCTTCCGCCCGTGAACCCTGCTGACCATCTGGCACTCCCACCCCGACGACGCTTCTGACGCTCCGTTCGATGGGGGGACGGCGGCGCGGGTTCCGGGAACCGCACGTGTCCGTTCTCACAGCCGACCGCATTGTCGTGTGCGTGTCATTCTCGGGTCTTCTGCCGGCCGTGCAACCGCTCTACGCCCACGCGACTTGAGCAGCCCCCACCTTGATCGCCAGGCGCCAGGGTACGAGATCGCGGAGGCGGAGGCGGGGCGCGCTGACCGCCGGGCCGGCGGGGCCCTGACCCGCGCGCTCGGCACGGCACCGGCCGGCCGCGTCGGCCGGCGCACAGGCCGGTGCGCAGGCGCCGGCGCACCGGCCCCGGACGGCGGCGCGGGCCGCCGAGCCGCAACCCGCGGGCCGCCGAGCCGCGGGCCGCCGAGCCGCGGGCCGCCGAGCCGCGGGCCGCCGGGCCGCGACCGCGCCCCGAACTCCCCTTTCCGTGCCCCTCGTCACCCGCACGGCGCTATGGCTGTCTCTTATTCCCATCTCCGAGCCCCCCGGACCGCCGGAAAAACCGTATTCCGGTCTGTGTT
>NZ_JARAYQ010000247.1:0-11816 GCF_033794505.1 Streptomyces sp. MB09-01
CCATCAGCCGGTCTGCGGCCCACCCCGCCCCCACCGGGCCCCGCAGCGCGGCGCGCACCGCCTCGGGGTCGGCTGCCTCCACCACCGCAAGCGACCACCGGCCGGAGCCTGCATCCGCGGCCGGGACCAGACCCGAACCGGTCGCCCACCGCCATGGCGTTCGTCCCGGCCTCGTCCATCGGCCCCGATCCAGATCGGCGCCTCCTGTTACCGTGGCCGCCGAGGGCGTCGCCGCCAAGCCGTACGAGCTGCTGCGCCGGGGCCCTGGGGCGCAGCAGCAAGGTGGCGGTGGCCAAGTTCGCGATGCAGGACCGTGTGCGGCTCGGGCTGCTCCGCGGTTCCTGGGTTTGGCAGCATGGGCGCTGAGGCGTGGAGCTAACCCCGCGTCCCCGAATCTGCTGTTCGACCAGCGTCCCGGCAGTCCCCGGCGTGCAGGCGGACCGGCAGCCGGCCCGCCCTTCTCTCTCCCCCCCCCCCCCGCTCGATCAGCCACGTGGGCGTCGGGCAGGGAGGCCGGCGCGCGGCGAGAGCCCCGGCTCCTCAGTACTGGTCTTGCCGGCTTGGCGCGGCCGGACTCGGACCGGGGGCGGACCGGGGGCGGAGGCTAGCTCCCTGTCGCGTCGGGTGAGCAAATCACGGTGGCGGCGCCTCCGGCGGCGATCGTGTTGGTGTTCTGGTAGTCGACCAGCCAGGTGTCGCCGGGTGTGTTGACGGTGGTCCGCTCAGACCGCAAGGGAAAGACGCTCCCGGACAGGAAGAAACCGCCGCTGATCGCGGTCTCGCCGAGCGGACACGTGACAGTAGCCGTCCCGAAATTGCCCGCCGGTGTCGTTGTGAAGTTGCCGATTACCTCGTGGGTGCTGATAGGGCCGCTGCCGCCCGTCGCGCCGGTCGCGCCCGGGGCTCCGGTGGCTCCGGTGGCTCCCGGGGTACCGGGCTCACCTTGGGTGCCGGTGGCGCCGGTAGCGCCGGTAGCGCCGGTTGCTCCGGTGGCGCCCGGGGTACCGGGCTCACCCTGGGTACCGGGCTCACCCTGGGTACCGGTGGCGCCGGTTGCTCCGGTGGCGCCGGTAGCGCCTGTTGCCCCGGTGGCGCCCGGGGTACCGGGCTCACCCTGGGTACCGGGCTCACCCTGGGTACCGGTGGCGCCGGTTGCTCCGGTGGCGCCGGTAGCGCCTGTTGCCCCGGTAGCGCCTGGGGTACCGGGCTCACCCTGGGTGCCGGTGGCACCGGTTGCTCCGGTGGCGCCGGTAGCGCCTGTTGCCCCGGTGGCGCCCGGGGTACCGGGCTCACCCTGGGGACCGGTGGCGCCCGTCGGACCAGTGGCGCCCGGCTGGCACGCGTGGTCGTGGTCGTCGTCCTCGCCGGCCACTGTCCGGGGCCGGTAGTCATCGGGCCGGTGGTGATCCGGCCGGCATTCGTCGCCTCCTCCTGTGGGGCTCGCTGTGCGGACTGCTTTCGTGGCCTGGACGGTTTCGGCGGTGGCGACGGCGGGGCCGGCGATTCCCGTGAGTACCAGGGCAAGCGAGGCGAGGGTGCCGCCAGTCAGCCAGCTGCTCCGTCTGGGCAGGGGTCCAAGGGTTGTACTGGTCTTGTGCTCGGGGCTCATGTAGTGCCGCTCCTTCTCAAAACCGGATCGCACGATGGCGGTGGGTCCCCTTCCGGGCCACCTGGGCCATCGTGCGGATCGGGATCACAGGTGGTGGGACGCCTCGCGGATGCGTCAGTGGATCGGACCAGTGGTGCCGTCCCCAATGGGTGCGTACCGCGGGAACCGTCGGCGGGCTGTGATCAAGTCGAGCAGATGGCATCCTTCGCCCCGACGTCCGTCACTTCCTCGAAGGCGCCACCGACTGATCTGCCGCCGGACTCCGGCCGGGCAGGGCCGACTCGAACTGATCGTCGTCGGTGCAGTCAACACACCAGCCGCGGTATCCGGGCAGATTGCGGCTGCTCAGGGCTCAATCAGGGTCCCCTCCACGCCCCACACGTCCGTCCAGGACTCCTCCCATTCCGACCTGGACGGATCTTTCTGGGGTGGAGGGCATCGTGGGAGGGAACACGCCGGTCCACCGCGAGGACAACGGGTTCGGCCGCCCCCGGCGGTGTCAAGTCCCGAAATCCCGGTGCATGACCCCGCGGGGGTGGCTCCGGCCTACTGGAACCGAGGCCAAGGGCGCCAGACGGGAGCCCTTCACTACCACCGGGAGAAATCCATGGCTCGCAAGATCCGGAAGAACTCCGTGCGCCTGAAGATCGCGACGATCGCGGCGGCGGCCGTGGCGGTCACGGGAGGCGTCGTCCTTCCCGCCACGACGGCGATGGCGGACCCGACGACCGACGACATCACCGTCTCGTACGAGCCGGACCCCCCAGCGGAGGCCCCCGTGACCTGGGGGTACACCCCTCCGGAGGAGCCGCTGGACATGCCGGACAAGGCCCCGCCGAACCCTTACGAGGAGGAGGCCCCCGTGACCTGGGGGTACACCCCTCCGGCGGAATGAGCCGCTGAACATTCCGTACGCGAAGCCGACGAGTTCGCAGCGCTGCCGCGCGGTGACCACCGCGCTACAGACCTCGGTCACTCGCAAGCCGGTGTGCGGGGCACATTAGGCCGAATCCGCAGCCTGACCAGCCCCGATGGTGAGTTGTGTGCGGCTTCCCAGCGGTCGGCCCGCTCGCCGCAGCTGCACACACCCCTCGTCGGCCAGGTGCACAGCATCGTCGGCACGACGGGACCCTTGACCCCGCCCCCGGGTCGGGGGCCGCGGACATGACGGAGCTGTGCCGCGCCGCGCACGGCGTCACCAGCCCCGCCGTGGCCGCGCTCTGCCACCAGACCTACGCCGATGACCGGAGCGTGGCACTCGCGGAGAAAATCGATCACTGTAGGTGTGAGACCACCGTTCCGCTTCCCCGAGGACCTGATCACGCTCCAAAGGGCGTGGCAGCAGACGTACGCCGAGCTCGCGCAGGCCGGGGCGGGTACGACCGCGCTTCGGCGCCGGCTGATCGCCCTCTCCGGAACCTTGTGCACCCACCCCTCCTGGGCGGCCCCCACCGCCTGGCGGGCCGGCAGCGTCGAGCTACGGCGCACCGCCCGCACCCACACCTCCGCACCGGCGGAAGGGGAAGCAGCAGCATGAGCGAGCAGACCACCGCCAAGCCCCGCCCGCAGGTCGTCACGTGGGCTCCCAGCCATACCGAACCTGTACCACCACCTGCACCGATCACGCTGCTCCTGCCCGACGGACAGGCCGTCGAGCGCGTCCGGCTCTACGAACGCCAGCAGCTCGACACCGGACTGTGGAGGTACCGCATCGGCGTCCCCCTCTGACAGACGGCCGCCGGTGGGCACTCACGGCAGACGACTGGTCACTACCAAGCCCCCAGACCAGGGACGACCAATCCACATCGGCTAACACCCAGTGCCACCAGGACACCCATTCACAAGCTGGTTGAAGCCTGTGGGCGCGGTGACGAGTCGAGACCGTCTGTGCCCCCGGCAGCCGTGACCACCCGTTTTGCCGCGCCCACGTCGTCCGGCACACGGGCACGGCCCAGGATGGGGTCCGTGCGGAGTCCGACGGCTTTCGGCGGTTGTCCATGAATGCGAATACGCCGGCTCCCGACGAGCAGGCCGAGAGAAATGCCCCGCGCCGCCGCCGTGGAAGCGGGTGAGTGTCTGGCTGGTTGGCCTGGTTGTCGCGTCTGTCATCGCGGCCGTGTCGAATCTGCTGACGGATGCTTTCACCGGCGCCGGGAAGTCCGTGATCAGCGACGTCTTTGGTGACAACCGCGAGGTCATCGTCAAGGACGAGACGGGCCGATCCTCGGCGTGCACGTCGAGCAGGGCGACGGGGGCGGCTGCAACGCTACTGGCTGGGTGTACCCGGACTCCCCCGCCGCCCCGATCATGAACACGCCCCCCTGCACGGGATCCGCAAAGACGGCAAGACCTGGGACCAGAACCCGCCCGCCTTCGGGGCCGCCCCCGCCGGGCCGGTCGCCCTCTACATCAGCGCCCGCGCCAGGGACGAGCGCGCCATCATCATCCACGACATCCGCTTCCGGGTCGTGGAGCGCCGTCCGCCGATCCGCGGCACCCACATCAGCCTGGCCGGAAACTGCGGCGACAGCCCCACTTACCACGTCGGCCGCGTCAATTTCGCTGCCCGACCGCCCTACTCGGTACCGGTCGGCGACTTCATGGAAGGCTTCCGCAAGGACGAACTGAAGTTCCCCCTACACAGCCACGGCATCCGACCCGGCCACGCTGCTCATCGACGTGAACCCCGGCAAGTGCCATTGCGCGTGGAAGGTGGAGCTGCGCTGGACCGACGGAAGGGTGTCCGGCACGACGGTGATCGACGACAACGGAAAGCCGTTCCACATCACCGACTCCAGCGGTCTGCCCGTCTTCACTTGGCAGGAAGGAAGGCGGGTGCCCGAAGACCGCTCATGACAGCAGGGACCGTATGCGCACGGTCTGCTTCATCGGCGCCCTGGCTGTCCTGGGTGCGCTCCTGGGATGGGTTGTCGGCACGTGGCCGCAGGACCGGTGGCCGCGCCGCGCACCGGACCCGGCGGTGGTGGTACGTGATGTGGTGGTGACGGCCAACGGGCAATGGGTGGTGTCGACCTCCGCTGAGGAGACAGGCATCCCACCAGCTCGCGATGCCTGCCAACCTGCCGTACGCATATGGCTGCGCCGGCTGGGAGCAGCGCCGACCGGCCTGCAGATCAGGTTCTTCCTTGTGTCGGAACGCACCCAGAGCCTGACGATCACCGGTGTTCGCGCCCGCGCCCACGGCCACCGCCCGGCCGTGACGCGTACCCAGATCAGCGCTGAATGCCCCCGGGACTACGTCGACTTCAGCGACCACGAAAGGCAGTGGCTCGACGTCGCCCTAGGTGCCAACGGCGCCACCACCCGTTTCGGGGAGGCCGGCACGGACGAGCGCCTGGAACTGGAGCTCGGCCGCGGCGACACGATCGAATTACGCCTCCTCCTGGATGCCGAGCTGCCTGGTCCAGCGCAGCGCTGGTCCCTGGATCTCGAGTTCACCGTCGAAGGCCGGAAGTGGTATTTGCCTATCGCGGGGCCTCCAGGCTCGTTCGTACTGGCCCCGCCCCTTCCTGAGGGTGCGCCGACGATCCACGTCGGCGAGGGCCTACCAGGCACAACAACATCGCCATCAGAGTGAGTTCCCGGCCGGTTCCAGCGTGCAGCACCCGCCCACCGTGTGCTCGCGACGCCGGGTGTGGGACATCCGCAGCCAGAGCAGCCATCCCGCCGCGCTGGCTGCCGCTGTGAATGGATCTTCGTCGCGGTCCTGGCGCGGCCGATACAGTTCGCGCCGTGGACATACCCGTCTGGTACGTCTGGATCGCTCTCGGTCTGGCCGTCTTGGGGGGTGCTGTCCCTACTCCAGGGAGATACGGAGTCCTCCCGGGAGATACGGAGTCGAAGACGAACCCAGCTGAGCGTGACGTGCGCACCGCCGGTGGTGCCAGGCATTTTCACGCCCGCCCGGGGGCACGTCATCCGGCTGCGGCGTCCTCGGCCTCCCAGCGCAGCAGGTCGCCCGGCTGGCACCTGAGCACCTCGCAGAGCGCGGCGAGCGTCGCAAAGCGCACCGCCTTGGCGCGGCCGTTCTTGAGTACCGCCAGGTTGGCGGGAGTGATCCCTACGCGGTCCGCGAGCTCGCCCACGGACATCTTCCGCCTGGCCAGCATCACGTCGATGTCGACGGCAATCGGCATCAGATCACCTCGTCCAGCTCGGCCTGCATGTGCGCGGCTTCGACGTCACGCGCGACGGCCTGGGCGAGTAGCATCCGCAGCACCAGCACGATCAGCGCGACCCCCAGGATGGCCACGCCAACCCCGCCCATGATGACGGTGACGCCCGGGTCGTCCCGCTGGCCCGGCGCATTGACGGCCGTGACCGCGAACCACACGAGGGCAGCCGCCACGATCGCGCCGATCACGCCGTCCACGTACCGGAAGGCGGCGGGGGAGAACACGGTTCCGCGTCGCACCATCGTCACCAGCCGCCATACGCAGACCAGGGCGACCTGGACCGACACCATGCCCAGGATCGTGATCACGCGCAGCGGGGTCAGCGGGAGTGACCCGTCCTCCGGGTCGGTGAACAACGCCCACACCATCAATGCCTGCACGAACACGGTGCCGGCAAGCACCACCACGAGCACCGCGCGCAGCGCACCCACTGTCAGCTTTCCCATAACCCATCCTTCCATCGAATCGCGATGGGAATCTATCGACTTTCGATAGGTCGAGCAAGGGCTGGGGACGGAGGATGGGCGGCGGTTTCGCATCGCGGCGGGACGCCGCCGCCTGCCTTGGGCTTGCCCGGTTCCGTGACCGGTCACCGGTCACCGGTCACCGGTCACCGGTCACCGGTCACCGGCCACCGGCCACCGGTCACCGGCCACGGTTACGGGTCACGGAGCCCTGCGTGACGATCCAGGTCCCGTCACCGGCCAAACGGCACCCTCTCCCCCGCTTCCAGAAGAGCGACACAGGGATCTCCCGCTCTCACGAGCAGGCGACCATCGCCAGGGAGAACGCCACCATGGACCGGGCTTTACGAGTCCGAGAAATCAGGCCTCCGTGCGTGAACGGCGCGGCACCTGGCTTCGTCCACGAGTTCCCGTGGACAAAGCCCCGCGCAGGTCCGCTCGCTCAGCAGCAAGGCCTCGAGAGACCTGCGTGGCGCGGAGGAGCATCAGGCCTTCACCGCGCGCGGGGCGGCGCCGGTCGCCAGGTCCCGCAGGAAAGCGGGCCCCGCGCCGTACCGCTCCCAGCCGGCGGGCTCGGGCGCGGCGGGCGGGGGCAAGCCCCTCGAGTTGACCTGCGCCGCGGAGTGCGACCCCTTCGGGGGGTACGGCGGGGACGGCGACCGCCACTGGACCTCGGAGCTGGTCCGGGACTGGTGGCGCGAGCGTGGCAGGGTCCGCGAGTGGGCCGCACGCGTAGGGTGGGGCGAGTGGGCCACGTCCGAGCGCGAGGAGTTCCGGGAGACCGCCGAGGGCGCACGGACGTACCTCGCCCACCTGGACCACGGCCTCGATGAGTACCTTCGCGATTACATGTTCTGGCTGGCCGAAGGCCGCCCGGCCGCCCCTGACGAGCGCCTCCCGGAGCTCGACGCGTAGAGGCGGATCACGAACCGCGCTGAGGCAGGACACCCCGGCCCGTCACACGCGCCGCGTGATCGTCGCCAACGGATGCGGAACGCACGCCCGTTCTGGTCCTCGGCACGTCGTGGCCTGTGTACGACCCCCAGGATCAAGCCCAGGCCCTACCTGCCACGGATGGACCAGACCTTCACAGCCGGGTGCGCGAGCTCCTCGCCGGCCGCACACTCCACGTACCGCAGCCTTCGATGCCGAGGCCCTGCGCGCAACCGCCGAGCCGGCCTGCAGGGGCGGCCTGCAGCCGGCCGCAGCGCTCAACCGGGCATCAACGCACGGGCAGGTGACGCAGGCCTAGTGGTTCGCGAACGAACGCGGTAGGCCAGGATCACTCCCGCGCGGCGTCCGAACACGCCTCCTCACCCGCCCGGCCGCGGCAGAGTCAAGTGACGGTGACGCGCAGCACCGCGAGGTCGCGCCGTGTTCTCATTCCGGCCTCGTCACCGGATGGCACCGCTGACCGCATCGGCCCCAGGGTGTAAACCCGTGGGCCGATGCTCGCGCGCGTGATCAATCGGCGGGCCGATGCTGCACGGGAGAGGCACGTGACAGCCTTCCCCTGTGCCCACGGACTGGCCGTCGCGGCACGACTGACGACCTGTCACCACGGGAGGGGCCCATGACCACCAAGCCGTTCATCAGCCGGAAGGACATGACGCGCCGCCGCATGCTGGGAGCCGCACTGGCCGCCGGAGCCGCCGTGCCTCTTGCCGCCGTCGCCGGCCCCGCGTGGGCGGACTCGGCCGCGGCGGCCCCCGCCCCGACGCGGCTCGTGCTGCCCCTGCCGACCGGGCCGCACCCGGTGGGCACGGCCCAGCTGCACCTCGTCGACCGGACGCGTCCGGACGACATCGCGGGCCCCGGGCACTTCCGCGAGCTGATGGCCACCGTCTGGTACCCCGCCCGGGATGTCGAGCGGTACCCGGTGGCGTCCTGGATGCCGGCCGGTGCACTTCAGGCGTTCCTCACCGACGCGGGCTTCAGCGCTCTGGCCCCTCTGGGACCGCTCACCGCCGGCCACGTGGGCGCTCCGGTGCGACGGTCGGGCCGACTGCTGCCCGTCGTCGTGTTCTCGCACGGCGCACACAGTCACCAGGGCGACCACACCGTCATCGTCCAAGAGCTCGCCAGCCACGGATACGCAGTGGTGACGGTGGCTCACCAGTACGACACCTACACAGAATTCCCCGACGGTCGGGTCGCCGTCCCGCTCCGTGACAGGCAGGCGCCGACGCTGCCTGGGGACTTCGCCGCTGACCTGCGCTTCGTCCTCGACTGCGTCGAGCAGCTCGCCGCCGGGTGCAATCCGGACGTCGCCCGGAGGAAGCTGCCTGCTGGACTGCTCGGCTCCCTCGATCCGCGGCGCATAGGCGCGTTCGGCTGGTCGAAGGGCGGGACCGCCACCGCCTGCGCCACGCTCGCGGACGAGCGCATCCGAGCCGGGCTGAGCCTCGACGGCCCGATGCAGATGAACCCGCCGCTCGCCGGCGACCTGGACCGGCCGTTCATGATGATGTCCGCCGTATTCACCCGGGCCACGTATCCCGAGGCCGCCGCATTCTGGTCGCACCTGCGGGGCTGGCGGCTGAACATCCAGGCCCAGGGCGCCGTCCACGTCTCGTATGGTGACAACGAGGCACTGTTCCCGCAGGTGGCGAAGCTGTTCGGATGGAGCGGGCAGCAGCTTCAGGACGTGATCGGCACCCTCGATCCCGATCAGGCGGTGAAGATCCAGCAGGCGTACCCGCTCGCGTTCTTCGACGAGCACCTGCGCCACCGTCGGGGGCACCTGCTCGACGGGCCGTCCCCAGCCTTCCCGGCAGTGACGTTCCTCCCTTGAGTGCCCAGGACCGCAGCACTGCGGTCCCTCGTAGGTGCTTGGGGGAGCACGTGGGTCCGGACTGCCAGTCCGGGGCTCCACCGGCCCGCGCGGCCGACGCGCAACCAGCCTGCCCCGCGCCCTGAGGTGTCCGGAGCGGCCGCCCGGCCCGAACTGGCCGTGACCCGACATCAGCAGCGCGCCCTCCACGACCTCCTGCGGGGGCCATCCGGTCACATCCAGCAGCGCGTCCCACCCACCAGCTCCACGTACTCATGACCCGGCGCCGGCCCCGTCGAACCGCTGGTCACCCCGTGACCAGCGGTTCGTCCCAGCCTTATCAGTGCAGTGGCCCGCCATTGCCGTGAGCGCGGCGAGGTGGCGCCGGTCAGCAGCTACTCCGTCCTCGGTCAGACGCAGCCAGGTCCGCGGCCGACGGCCAATCTGACCCCTCTCGACCGTCACCCCGCCCGCTCCAGGCGCGAGACCTGTTTCGACAACGCGGAGTCGGTGATCTCCACGAGATCCCGCACGTAGATGGAGGGTGGCTCGCCAACCAGAAACAACGCCGCGACCGACTCGACCAGACGCAGCCGCGCAGCCCTCGCCCAACTCGGCGTCGACTGGGCGCAGTAGTGGTGTCGAATGGAGTACGTGGCGCTGCTGCCTTCTGATGGCCCGAACTCGCCATGGCGGAGTCAGCGAGGACAGGCGTGGCCCTCCGCCCGGTGCCTCATCCACACCACCACGTCGCACACCCGCAGCGCGCTGACCTTCTCCGGCACCCCGGCAACCTGGCGCAGCGCGAGCAACTGACGGTGCAGGGCTCGGTCGTCCGCGCGCAGCGCGGCATGCAGCGCAAGCCAGAACGAGGGGCGCGGGCGGCCCAGAGCGCAGCGCACCACCTTGTCGTAGACCGGCAGCAGCCGCGGACGCTTCCTGGCCAGGAGTTTCCCCGCGATCACCCATCCGACGTCGGGCTGGTCCTCGAGCAGTTGCCAGGCCCGAGCCGCCGGCGAGCCTTCGGCCAGGACCGCGGCTGTGGCATCGGCCATATCGATGTCTTTGGGGATGGCCTGCAGCAGGCCGGACAGCCGCTCGCCGAGAGGGCCCTCCAGCATGTCCAGTGCGACCGGCACTGGAACGGTCACCGACAAGGTCTGCACCGCGACCAGGTCCTCCGCCGTGATCCGGTCGGCGACCTCCGGCAGGTCTCCCCCACCCGCCAGATGCTCGAACCGACTGCCGGTGAACGGCAGCGCACCGGGCGGCAGATTGATCCCGAAGTAACGCCGCAGATCCACGATCGCCTGACAAGCGGTGATGTAGCCGTGTATCCGTTCCGCGCACGGCGGCGGAAGGGTGGAGCTGGGCATTAGTGACTCGATTCCAAGCAGACATGTGTCGTCGCAGTGGTCACTCACCGGTTGCCTCCCGTCCGGCCGCGTGGCTCCCCGGCGGCGCCGAGTTGGCGAAGCGCCACCCGGAGGCGCGGCACCCGCCATCCAACCGCTCCTGCACCCCGGTCGTCAGCCGATGGCTCTTCCCGGCTGGAAGAGGAGGGCCGCGGTCCGCTCCCATCGGCAGCTCCGGATCCGGGAGCACCACCGTGCCCACGCTGGGGCCGACGGCACCGTCGAACCCGCGCCCGCTTCGGGCTGTACCGCCCCGATAGGCGCCGCACTGCCCGCGGGCCACCCGGCAGTTGTGGGCGAGGCCACCGGGCACGCGTGGCACCCGCCTGCCACGCATGACTGTGTTCGGACGCCGGCGGCCGCCATTCGCGGGCAGCTGTGATGAGGTCGCGTTCGTGGGTCTCAGATCCCGTGCCCCTGAACGCGGGAGGGGGCGGACGATGTCAACGGATCCGGACGGTGGCACAGGTGAAGGTCGTGTCATGAAGCAGCTCGGGAGTGATGGCGACGCCGGTGAGGTGTTCCGCCAGAGCGAAGGCGGCCGGTGAGGAAAGGTCCATCTCGGTCTCCGGCGCGCCGTCGTCGACGTGGAAGCCGATGCAAGTCATCACGTCGAGGAGTTCGTCGGGGGTGGTGCCCCAGCGGTCTTCGGGGAACATGGGGTCGAAGCAGAGTCGCAGGACTTCGTCCTCGGCCCAGAGGAACGTGCCGACGGCGTTGATGTTGACGAAATGAGAGATCCAGCTCGTGCCGGCGGAAGCCGGAAGCGCTCGCTCTTCGGTGACACCGAGGTAGCCGTTGGGCTCGATCAGCAGCGTCCAGGCGCCGACGGTCGTCACGGCGACCAGCTGACGGTCGCCATCCTCCAGCTCGTACTGGGCGAAAGCGGCTTCGACGACCGCGGCTATGCCCTGCAAGGGTGCCTCCGATCGGCCTTCGAGCCGCGATATCAGCTCAGCAGGCGACAGACCCCGCACCAGCGTGAAGCAGTACGCCTCGGCGATGTCTGGAAAGTCGTTCTCGAACCACGCGTAGTCCGCCCCGGTCTTCGTCATGCCGCCCATCCTTGCTCCTGTCACTGACAGTGGAAGGACGCCGTGGCCGTCAACGGGGACCGGAAGGCACATTTACCACTTCAAGGGATTCACGAATGCCCGACCAGAGGCACTCAGGAACACCCCGACTCCGCTGCTCCAGAGCGGGCACGGTCACCGAGATCGAGACCGCGGGAGACTCAGGCCCCCGGTCAGGGACCCCCGGGAGCGCTTCGCGTCCGTGCTCACGTGCGCAGCCCACGGATCGGCGGCTTCCCCCACGGCGGGACCGGATGCGGGGGTGGCGGCTGCAGCGGGGCCGGGG
>NZ_JARAYQ010000248.1:0-11887 GCF_033794505.1 Streptomyces sp. MB09-01
AGATGTATATAGGGGACCGCCCCCGAGAGCGTCCCCGCGTACGGCACCGTCACCCTCGACGTGTGCGCCACCGACCACCGCACCGGCCGTGGCAAGCTGGTCTTCACCTCCGGGTCCGGCGGCAGCGACCCCGTCACCTACCGCGTCACCCTGCGGTGGACGTACGAGGGCAAGCCCGAAGCCGGATGCGAAGGGTGCTTGCCGTCGGCACGCTACGACTACACCGAGGACGTCTACGTCAACGACGCCGTCTCCGCCGAACCTCTCGCCATGAGGTTCGTCATCCAGCACCGCGGCGAACTGGTCGGCGAACAGCGGCCCGGTACCGGCGTGGCCGTGGTCGACATCCAGCCCATGGAACCCGCCTGGCAGGACAACCCGAAGTTCGTCGGCCCGGTGCCCGACGCCACCCAGCCTCAGTCCTCCTGACCCTTCCTGTGCCGGACGGCCCGTCCCTGAACCCAGGGACGGGCCGTCCACGCCCCTCCCCCACCGCCCTGTCGCTGACGCTGCGACGCGGTTCAAGCCATGAGCAGGCGGAGGCCGAGATCGGCCGCGTCGAGGTCGGCGAGGTCGCTGTTGCGCTCGGCCCACCGGCCGGACTCCAGGTCGTCGCTGAGGCTTCGTACCGCCCTCTGCTCGGCCTCCGGCCCGACCCGCGTCCACACCGACATCGCACGGCGCACGTGATCCTCCAGATACGCCCCCGGCCGGCGCCAGTACGCCTCGAACAGGCCGTCAGCGCAGTCCCACGGGACGGGCACCGGCTCAGCGCGGGCGCCGATCGCGTCGGCCATCCCGGCGAGCGAGGGGAATTCCGCGAGGACGCCCGCAAACTCGGGCAGGTAGTCGCGGGTGAGCCAGAACCGGTCCTGCCAGCCCGGCTCGTCGGTGTCGAACGTGAGCACCACCACGCGGCGGGCCACGCGACGCATCTCGCGCAGCCCCGCCATCGGGTCACCCCAGTGGTGAACGGTGGAGACGGCCATCGCGACGTCGAAGGAGTGGTCCTCGAACGGCAGGCTCTCCGCGGCGGCGGCCACGCACGGCGCCGAGCCGGCAGGCCGCTGCCCCCGCATGACCGCCGACGGCTCCACCGCGGTCACGCAGCGATCAGAAGGCTCGTAGGAGCCGGTGCCGGCCCCGACGTTCAGCACCGTCTGCGCGTCTCCGAGCGCGTCCCAGATCTGTGCGGCGATCCGCGGCTCGGTACGCCGTGTCGCGGTGTAAGCACCCCCGATCGCGTCGTACAACCGTGCGCCGAGCACCTCCAGTTGCTCCTCCGGTGTCACCTTCAGTCCCTTCGCCCGTGCCCCGAGTTCCCTGTCGATGGCCGCCACCATGGCGTCGGCGCGATCACGCCGCTCCAGCAGCAGGCCGCGCAGCCGGCGCAGGTGCGCGACCGCATCGGTGGAGGGGTCGCCGACCAGTTCCGCGACCTCCCGCAGCCCGAAGCCCAACCGCCGGTAGGCCAGCACCTCCCGCAGCCGCTCCACGTCGCCGGCCGAATAGGCCCGGTACCCGGCCACGGTCCGCGCCGACGGCCGAACGAGCCCGATCTCGTCATAGTGATGCAGCGTGCGGACGCTCACGCCGGCCAGCTCCGCCACGCGTCCCACGGTCCAGTGATCTTCCACGGCTCCGACTATGCAGCCTGACGCCACGTGAGGGTCAAGGGCCTCACTCACGATCAGCAGGAGCCGAACGCGAAGCACCGGTCCGAGGCCTCCAGCGGCCCGTGCGCTCGCCCTGCCGGGGCCGGTGCCGGCCCGGGCGCGCGGCGGCGGGAGGCGCGGCAGCGGGAGGCGCGGCGGCAGGAGGGGCAGCGGCGGTTATGTCCCGGTGGACAACCCCCGCCGCGTGCGCCGCCTGCAGCCCACTCGCAGAACTGCACGCCCCGCCGCACCACGTCCTCAACGGCGCGGTCCGGGAGCGTCTCACTGGCGACCTAGGAGTGTGGTCCGGGCCGGGGCTCGGCGGTGGCGGCGCGCCAGGTTCGGGCGTAGCCCTCGCGGAGGGGACCGCCTGCGAGGGTGAGGATCTCCGCAGCGGCGTCGGCGAGGTCCTCCGGTTCGCCGTTCTCGCAGAGGCGGCGATAGCCGTCGAGGAGCGCTCCCCCGTGCCGGGGGTCGGCTTGCAGCAGGCGGCGGGGCAGCCACTTGCCGCCGCCCGTCCAGGCCCGGCAGTGGTCGAAGAGGAGGTCGGCGGCGGTGTTCAGGACGACACCGGCGACGGCGAGGCGCTCGACGACGTCACTGGCGTCGGCGAGGTCGTCCAGCGCATCGGTGAGGGCGTAGCGCTGGCTCTCGACCGTGGCGGGGGCCAGGGCGCCGGGGCCCTCACGGAGCGCAGCCTCGGCCTGCCGCTGGATGCAGGTGGCCGCTCCGTCCCGCTCGGAAAGGACCAGGCCTTCGGCGTACATGCGCTGCATGACGCCGCGGCGGGAGGCTGTGTCGGCGGCGAAGAGCTCGTCGAGGCCGGACCGCGTGTGGACGAACAGCTCGACCAGCCGTCCCTCGAAGCGGAGCGTCTCCCGACGGGTTTCGCCGCCCTCCTCGATCAGGACCGCGATGTCCAGGTCGCTGGTGGTGGTCGTGCGGCCGGCTGCGGTGGAGCCTGCGAGGACCACGCTCAGGGCGTCGGGGAACGACTCGGCGGCGAGGCGCCGCGCCCGGTCGACGGCGCGGATCAGGTCATCAGGGTCACTGCTCATGATCGCCAGACTGGCACGCGCACCTTGGCCGACGCGAGGGGTTTCCTCCCGGCCCGTGCCGGGCCCTGCCGTCCGGTCAATGGCCCGCAACGCCCCGCACCACGCTGCGCGGCGCTCTCGTGATCCGCTCTCTGACGCGATGGACGCGGCCTAGTTGTATTGCCTAGTGCTGGTGTGGGCCGGATGCGGGCGGGGGCTTCGGGGCGGCCGCCGCCGGCCGGCCCGGTTGGACCACCACGAACTGGCCCATCATGCCCTTGTCCTCGTGGCACAGCAGGTGGCAGTGGTACATGTACCGGGTGTCGGGGTCCGCGGGGCCGTCGAAGCGCAGTGCAATGCGGACCGTCGAACCGGACGGGATGAGGACGGTGTCCTTCGGCCCGCGCAACGGCGGTGGCGGGGCTGCGCCATTGACGTCAAGGATGCGGAACTGGACGTCGTGGACGTGGAAGTTGTGCGGCATCCCTTCGTCGTTGCGGAGGGTCCAGGTCTCGGCCGTGCCGCGGGAGACCGTCTCGTCCACCCGGGACATGTCCATCTTCCGGCCGTTGATCCCGGACATCTTCAGCTCGAAGAAGCGGCTGCGGGCCGCGTCCTCCCCCGTAGGGAGCGGCGATGCCACCAGCGCCCCCGGCAGCTCCGCCGAAGGCCTCAGGGTGGGCTCCGCGCGCAGTTGCATCACGTCGAACGAGTCGTCGCCGCCCCCGAAGCGCTGGTTCCAGAAGTCCGGACCGGCGTCCAGGGGGGAGGAGCGCAGGACCCTCCGCTCGCCCGGCTGCATCCGTACGACGACCTCCGCGCGCTCCCCCGGCGACAGGCGCAGGCGGCTGGTCGTGTGTGGGGCTTCGAGGAGGCCGCCGTCCGAGGCGATCTGCCGGAACGCGCGGCCGTCGTCGAGACCGAAGGTGTAGATGCGGGCGGTGGAGGCGTTCAGCAGGCGCAGCCGGACCAGTTCGTCCTGGACGGTGACGTACGGGTCCAGCGTCCCGTTGACCATCGTCCGGTCGCCGAGGAAACCGACGTTGCGTATCAGCTTGTGGCCGTGGTCGAGCTTCGCGCCGTCGAAGGTCACGTCCTGGACGATGACCGGGATGTCGTCGATCCCGTACGCCTTGGGCAGGGAAAGGCCGCCGACTCCGCGTCGTCCAGGAGGAACATGCCCGCGAGGCCGCGCTGGACGTGCGTCTCGGTCGCGCCGTGCGGGTGCGGGTGGTACCAGAGGGTTGCGGCCGGCTGCGCGATCGTCCACTCGGGGGCCCAACTGCCGCCCGCCGGCACCGTCTGGTGCGGGCCGCCGTCCATCGCGGCGGGCAGGTGCATGCCGTGCCAGTGGACGGTGGATCCCTGCGGCAGGGTGTTGGCCACCTTCACCCGGACCTTCTCGCCCTTCGCCGCGCGGAGGGTGGGGCCGAGATGGCTGCCGTTGAAGCCCGAGGTCGGAGTCCTGGTCCCGGGGGTGAACTCGGTCTCCCCCGCCTGCATCCGCAGGTCGAAGACACGGGTCCCGTCCGCCTCCACGGTGGACGCGGCGAGGGGAGGCACCGCGAGGGCGTTGCCGAAGTTCACCGCGCCGACGGTGGACACTCCGGCTCCCGTGTAGAGCCAGGTGAAGAGCGCGCCGATGACAAGGGCGAAGCCCGCGACCAGCGAACCGCGGATCAGCAGCGTCCGCTTCCCACGCGGCATCCGAGGCTTGCCGCCGGTCCCATCGTGCCCGTTTTTTCGCCATGACCATGACGCTACGGACGGCGCTCGCGCCCCACGTCGGGGACCGCCCCGGGCCGACCCCCACACCGCCCCCGAGCCGCCTCAGGGACGCGGGCCCGGACATGCGTCGACAAACGGCTGATTATCGGGTCACCTTGTCGAGACGTCAGCGGGGTTGTCCGGAACCTGGCAACCTGGCTGGACGCTGACCCGCCTAGGAGGACTTGCCGTGACCGAAACTCTGATTGACGCTGTCGATGCCAGTGGCGACGACGACGCCGACCGGGAGGCGGTCCAGCGAGAGCGGGCCGAGATGCGGGAGTTCATCAAGGGGCTGAGCGCGGACGACATCAAGTCCGGCAACTGGTTCACCAAGCTCAGCGCTCAGGCCATGAGCTCCTACACCGACAAGGCCGACTGGCAGTACTTCCAGGAGCGGTACGAGGGCGTCCCCGCGGATGCCATTGTCGATCAGCGGATCAAGATGGCAGCTCGGTACGCCGCGCTCGAAGGCGGGCTCTCCGCCGGGGCCTACTCGGCGGCCGTCGTCGCCACCCTCGGGAGCCTCGGTGGCGCCTCGCCGGCGACCGTCCCGGCCGCCGTCGCGACCGTCATGGTCGATGTCGCGTTCATCACCCGGCTCCAGCTCCGCTTGGCCTACGACATCTCGGTCCTGTACCGGGTCCCGCTCGACCTGTCCGACCCCGATGACATGTGGAAGCTCATTCGAGTGGCCTTCACCATCAAGAGTGGGGAAGTGGTCCGGGAAGGCGTGGTCAAGGCGGTCCCGGTCATGATGCGGCCGTTGATCAAGCGCTTCTACTCCGGAGCCGTACTGAGCGCCGCGAAGGGGCTCCCCTTCGTCGGGAAGTTCCTTCTGCAGCGCAATGTCATCAAGATCGGCATCCCCGTGGTCGGCGTTCCCCTTGCGGTGGTGTTGAACCGCTACACGACGCTGCTCGCGGGGCGGCACGCGCAAGCCGTCTTCCGCAACGAGGCGCGGGTGGTCGAAATCGCCGAAGGCCTGAGCGAGCGCAGTCGGCACCCGCAGTTGATGCTGTGGGTCGCGTGGCTCGTCATCACGGCGAACCAGAAGATCGCCGACGACGAGGCGCTGTTGATGCGGCACCTGGTGCGGCTGGTCCGCGATCGACACCAGGTGGTCGACGAACGGCTCGCTCGCCTGGTCGACATCGATCCCGCCGAGGTGTGGCGACAGGTGGACGCCGAGCCGGGGGATCTGAGTGACCTCGTCGACGTGGCCGACCGGGTGGCCACGGTGGCCGGTGCTGTCACCGCGCGCGAAAAGGCCGTCATCTCCGAGCTTCGAGATCGCTGCCGCCGAGCCTGACGCCGTCACGCTCCCCTGGGGCGGTGCCCCGTTTCAGGGCCGCGCGGCGATGACGGCTGGCGGGTGGCGGGTGACGGGTGACGGGTGACGGTACGGTCCCACCAGCGGGGTGAAGAGGCCGGCCGCTTCCTCGGCGGCCGACCAAGCCCCGAGCAGGTCCTCTTGCTCGTCCTCACGCAGCCCCGCGGCGAGCAGGAGTGACGGGCCGGGACGGGCGCGTACACCGCGGGTTCGTCCGCGGCCGCGCGCCGGTTGTGCGCCACCCCCGACCCCGCCGTCGGCAGTGACTCCCCGGTTCGGCCGACCCGGGTCGTACGGCTACGACCCGGGTCGGGATCACGCCGCAGCGGCTCGGGGTTCAGCCCAGACGCGAGGCGAGGCGGATGCGCATCTCCCCCGCGGCCCTGCGGATCTCCTCGGGCTGCCCGTCGTCGTCAAGAACGCCGAGGAGGACCATCAGGGCCCGGGCCTCGTCCGCGCTGATCAGTTTCAGCCGCGGCTCCGTCACCCCGTCGAGCAGCACATCCAGCATGTCGTCCATGCACGGAACAACGCCGGGCGCCCCGACGCGTCACACCGGGGCGTGGCGGCTTCCCTTTCCGGTGCGTTCCCGGACGGAGTTGGTCACGGTCCCCAATCCGTCAGTCATCGCGCCGGTCATCGACCTGAACTCGCAGATGCGGCCAGACCGCGGACAGGCCCGAAAGGTCGTCGGCCGCCGGCACGGCGACCGAACCCAATGACGCGTCCGGCTTGAAATGGACCAGGGTCCCGGTCGTGCCGTCGATCTCGATCGGCTCGAGATCAGTGACGGGCACGCCGTGTTCGTAGCGCTGAGTCCAGGCACCGTTGAGGCGGCGGTTGGTATGGGCGAGCCACTCGCTGAGCGCCGCAACCACTGACATGCCGCGCCGAGGGTGACCGTCCGGCAGCGCCTCGGCCTGCGGGTAATCGAAGAACCGGAGATCCTTCGTAGCCATGACCGGCTTCTTCACGCTCTGGCCGTGCTCGTCCACGCGGGTGTCAGTGCCCCGTCCGTCGTCCCGGACGGACAGGGAACCGTCGGGATGGAGCACGACGACACAGCTCCCCTCGCCCTTGCGCGATGCTTCGTCGGCCGCGTAGGCAAGTACCTCGAGGACGAGGTGCCAAGGTCCGTCCGGAGCGAACTCCGCAGGATCCTGTCGTATATGTGCCAGATGATCGGCATCAACAAGGCCGGACCAATCATGCGTCGTGTTAACCCAGGAAGCCCTCGATACGTCCATCAGGCAAGTATCCCCGCCTGGTGATGGCGGCCCTGAAACGGGTGCGGGGAACAGCTCATGGTCGAGCACGCGCCATCCGCGCAGGGCCGCACGGAACGGAGTGCCGGGCCCCGCACGGAACACCCCTCACCGCTGCGCCGCAGCCTCCCGCTCCCGCTCCCGGTGCACGGTGTGGACGCGGTGCCACAGCTCCGCCCGCGCGGGAGCGTCCACGTCGGTCAGGTCCAGCCGGAACACGCGGGCCAGTACGTCGTACCAGTCGTCGGCCGAGTCGATGGTCCGCTCGTGCGTGCCCTCGGCGTCGATCCGGCGCAGCACACAGCCGCGCAGCACGTCCACGCCCTCGGCGTCGCGGAGCTGGGCGGTGAGGACCCGGACGAAGCCGGACTCGGGGGAGGTGGACAGCCGGACGTGCTCCGCGGCGAAGGAGGACAGTTCCACGGGGTCCGGCGCGAAGTCCATCGCCGTGAACGCGCCGCGGGGGTCGTGAGTGAACCGCCAGCCGCCGGGCGCCGCCACCGACGGGGCCATCGCGTAGGTGAACGGCCCCTGGGTGTAGGTGCCTTCGCGCAGTGGCAGCGGCTCGTGCATGGCGCCGGCGAGCCCGGTGTCGACCAGCCACCGCTCGCCGTCGATCCTCACGGTGAGGGCGAGATGGTCACCGGCCGGGCCCGCGGGTGCCTCGGGGGTGCTCTGCACCCCGGCCCGGTGCTGGGTGACGTCGTAGCCGAGGGCCGTCAGCAGCGCGCCGAAGGCCCCGTTGAGGTGGAAGCAATAGCCGCCGCGCCCGCGCACGATCCGGGCCACGGATTCCGCGGCTCCGATGCCCGTCGGCCGCCCCAGATGGATGTCGAGGTTCTCGTAGGCGACCCGCTCCACCTGCGCCCGGTGCAGTGCCCCCAGCACCTCGACGGTCGGGGCCGCCGGCCGGCCCACCCCCAGCACGGCCAGGTACCGGTCGATGTCGATCATGCTCGCCCTCGTTGTCCGAACGGTGATCAGCATAGGCGGCGGTCATGACTCGCCGAGTGACGGGCCGTCACAGCGTTGGTGGACCGGTGTGCACGGAGGTGTCGGCATGTCGTAGTTCGGCCAGCAGCTCGCTCTGTCCTGCCAGCAGTTCGGTGAGGATTCGTCGTGCGGCCCGCAGGAGTTCCGCCACGTCGCCGCCGGCCAGGGCGTAGCTGACGGTGGAGCCGTCACGGATCGAGACGACGATGCCGGACCGGCGCAGTACCGCGAGCTGCTGGGAGAGGTTGGACGGTTCGATCTCGATCTCGTTGAGCAGTTCGCGTACGGGTACGGGGCCGTTCTGGAGCAGTTCCAGTACGCGGATGCGGACGGGGTGTCCGAGCATGCGGAAGAACTCCGCCTTGGCCTGGTACAGCGGCACCTGCATGCGACAACACTCCCACCCAAGTTCGACTTTTCATGTGCTGGCAGCCAGACTCGCCGGCTCCCCGATGCCTGGCTCCAGCGCCATCCTCCCGCCTCCTGGCTCCGGTCCACCCCTGGCTGATCACATTCAGATGTGCCGAGTTGAAGAGTCTTTCAACTCATGGGCATGCGGAGCCGGGAAGCAGGAGGGCGGTTACAACTCCAGTTCCGCCTCGATGCGCTTGAGCTGGTGCCTGGCCATGGCCAGGTTCGCCCTGCCCTTGTCCAGGACGATGTAGAGGAACAGACCGTTACCCCCACGTCCCTTGAGCAGCCGGATGAGGTGGTACTGGCTGCCGAGGGTGATCAGCACGTCCTCGATCTCCTCGCTGATCCCCAGCATCTCCATGGTGCGGATCTTGGCCCGGATCACATCGGTGTTCCCGGCTGCGGCCACCGTGAGATCGAGGTCTTTGCCTCCGCCCAGCATTCCGAGGGCCATGCCACTCGTGTAGTCGACCAGCGCGGCCCCTACGCTCCCCTCGATCGAGGTCATCGCCTCCTTCAGAGACGTCTCCACACTCACCATCAGTACTCGCTCCCTCGGGTCTCGACGGCCCCGGCCGGCTTCACACCCCCGGCCGGGGGGATGACGGCAGACGCTACCCACTGGCCACCAAGAGGGCGGGGAACATCAAATATTCGGCGGAAAACGATCCCCCAGGCCCTAGGATGCGCCACTGCAACGCCGGCTCACGGCCTGCGGGTGAGGTGGGCGAAGCCGTACGAGCGGCCCCAACGGCGAAGGCGCGGAGGGACGGACGCTCGGGCGAGCGGCATGCCAGGAGCGGCCTCGGGCAGCATCCGATCGCCGCGCCGCGGCCTCGATCAGTCCTTCTCACCCCCGAAATCGGGCAGGGTGACCGAGCCGTCGGCGGCAAGGGGGAACCCCGGGTTGTACGCGACTTCCCAGGCATGGCCGTCCGGGTCCACGAAGGCACTGGAATAGAACCCGACCGCATTGACGGCCGCGGGCTTGGTGACGCTCCCGCCTGCCCGTCGTACCGCTGCGAGCAGCTCGTCCACCTCGGCCTCGGAGCGGACGTTGTGGGCCAGGACGATCCCGCCGAACCCGCCGACCGGTCCGGGCTCCACGCCGCAGTCGCGGGCCAGCTTGTCGCGATCCCACAACACCAGCCCGAGCCCACCGGCCTGGAAGAAGACCGTCGCCTCGACTTCCTGTCCCCGCCAGCCCAGGGCCTCGTAAAAGCCCTTGGAGCGTGCGAGATCGGTTACCCCGAGAGTGACCAGGGTGATGCGCTGTTCCATGCGATCACGCTAGAACGCCGGGCCGGGCGGCGGCGGCCGACGCACCGCCGGAACACGGCCGACGCGAACGCGTCGCCGAGGCCGTGGCCGGTCGTGGCCTGACCGCGCCGCTCCGGGGGCATCCCGGCCCCACCGGCGCGGCGACGCACCACGGCCGGTTGGAGGTGCGCAGGACGTTCAGGACGTGCCGGTGTCCGCGCACCGCGGCGGAGTACTCCCTCGGCAGCGACCCCGTCCCCGGCTACCGGCCGCCCGAGGGCGGGGGCCACCCCGGAAGCCGCGCACCGCGTCTGCACCGGCATCACCGCACTCGCGGCCGCGGCTTGGGCGTACGCCGAACCCCGTTACGCGGACAGCGACTTCGATTGGTTCCGACTTCGACCCCGGCCTGCCGGACAAGGTCCGGCCGACCTTCCCCGACCTTCCCCGACCTGCCCCGGCCGCAGTGGCCCTCGCCCTGCACAGCTGGAGCCGTCTGCACGGACTGATGTCACTGGCGATCTACGGCCACCTGCAGACCCAGGCCATCAGCCCGGAGAAACCCTTCCGCGAAGAACTCTCCCAGCTGGTCCGGCTCTTGGACATCACCCCGTAAAGGTGACGGCCCCGCACCAGCGGCGACCCGCACGGAAACCGGATTGCCTCGACGTGCTGCAGGAACCAGGCTCGACCCCATGACCTCAGATTTCATCGTGCGTCCGGCCCGACCCGCTGATGCCCGCACCTTGGCCGAACTGCGGTGGGCCTTCAAGCGGGAGGACTACGAAGGGCATCCACCAGCTCCTGTCCGACACCTGGAAGAGGCCGAGTGCTGGATCCGCGATCGGCTCAGCAGTGGCCACTGGTTGGCCTGGGTCGCGGCAGCCGGGGGCGAAATCTGCGGTCACGTCTTCCTCTGTCCGGTGGAGCGGATGCCGGAGCCCTACGCGGACAACGACCCGATCGGCTACGTCACGAACTTCTTCGTCACGCCGTCACAACGGAACAAAGGAGCCGGCTCGGCACTCCTCGACGCCCTGAGGCAGCATGCACGCAGCGCCGGCCTCGAGGGCCTGATCGTCTGGCCGTCAGAGCGCAGCAGCCCGCTCTATCAGCGCTACGGATTCCAGCCCCCGGAGGAGCTGTTGGAACTTCCACTCGACGCATGACGTGATCCACTCCCGATACCCACCCCGGGGCCCGTCCGGTGGATCCTGCGCGGAGGTTCCGGGTTGGGGGCTCGAGGCGTGCGCGGTTCGGTGCCCGCATCCTCTGGGGTCTATACCAGACGCTGCAGCGATGACGACGCCCTCGCCGCTCGGCTTCGTGCCGACGCGAGGGCGTCGTCGTACGACCTCGCCCTGCACGACGAGCCCGACCTCAACCCGACGACGTGGCCGAGGACCACACGCCGAACCACTGCTGGGCTCCGTACTCCTCGAACCGCTCCACCTCGGTGAACCCCAGTTTCGCCGCGAGGCGCAGCGAGCGGTCGTGGGCGGTCTGGGTGCAGAGCACCAGCGTCTCGCCGGGAAGCGCGTCGGCGAACCAGTCGAGCGCCGCCGCACACGCCTCGGCGGCGTACCCGCATCCCCACGCCTCCGGCAACAACATGTAACCGAGCTCGACCTCCCCGGCATCGGGACGCACGTGACCCGGACGCCCCGCATCGCGTCGATCCAGCGTGATCACGCCGATCATCGCCCCGTCCAGATCGATCACGAAGAAGCCGGGGCGCCGCCCTGGCACCTCGGGCACTGCGCGTTCGAGCTCATCACGTGGTCGAGGGCCACCGAGGTAGGTGCCCACCTCCGGCGATGCGAACAGGTCGACGAACGCCACACGGTCTCGGGCCTCGGACTCGCGGAGCACGAGCCGTTGGGTCCTTATCGGGGCAGGTGGCCAGACGACGTGTTCGAGTCCATTCATGGCGGGCACGCTATCGCACGCCGCTCCCCCGGGCGTCCGACCAAAGGGTGTTGCGGAAGGCTCGGCGCTGGGTATTTTTCGCGTATGGGTGGGTGGTTGAGGGCTGAGCCGGTGTGGGTGGCGACGTTCTCGGGCTTGCGGATCGACCGGTTCGCGAAGCTGGTGATGGTGGTCTGGGGGGGGGGGGGGCGGGGGCGCTGCCGCTAATACAATCTTACCCCGCCCACGGAGCTA
>NZ_JARAYQ010000249.1:0-11870 GCF_033794505.1 Streptomyces sp. MB09-01
CCCGTCCTCCCCCGCCCCACCGCAGGACCGGAGCCCGACACCGCTGCCCCAGCAACGGCCTCACCCCGTCGACTGTCGCAAGACCAGCTGCATCGCTTTGACCTTCGACGCCCGGTCCCGGCCCCGACACCGCCTGACTGCTGGACATCTTGAAGGCCAAGGGCATCAACGCGACCTTCTTCCTGCTGGGCAAGAAGAACGTGACCCGCTTCCCCCAACTGGTACGCAGGGAGGCGGCCGAGGGACACGAGGTCGCCAACCACACCTGGACGCATCCGCGCCTGACCGAGTTGTCGGAGTCGGAGATCCGCCGTCAGCTCGTGCTCCTCCAGGAACGCGTCAAGGAACTCACCGGCCACAGCCCGAGCCTGATGCGCCCGCCACAGGGCCTGACGAACCCGCGTGTCGCCGAAGTCTGCCGCTCCCTCGGGCTGGCGCAGATCCTGTGGACCGTCACGGCCAATGACTACCGGGACCACGACCCCGCGGTCATCAAGACGCGTGTCCTGCAAGGCGCCCAGCGCAACGGGACCACCTCCTGCACGACGTCTGCCCCGGCACGGTTCCCGCCGTACCCGGCATCATCGACGGCCTGCGCCGGCGCGGGCTCACACCGGTCACCGTCTCCCGGCTCTTCGCCCCCGACACACCACAACCAGGCCGGGCCTACTGGAACGCACCGTCCACCTGAACGATCCGATCGACCCCGCCGAACCTTGCCTGCGGCGGCCGCGCCGTCGCGCAGGATCCCGTCCAAGTCGCGCCGCGGGGAGCGACGGTTCGCGATCATCCGGGCCGCCGCATCCTGGCGGGCCTGAAAAGCGTGGTTGGAATCACCGATGGGCAGCTGCTCGACGCCCGCCCGCGCCAACGGCCGTTTGAGAGTGGCGACCAGAACGGCCCGTAGCCTCCGGGCGCTATCCGGAGTGTCATCAATGGCCCAGAAGACCCAGCCCAGCCAGCCGATACTGCGGCCGGCGCGCGCGGTGTGCGCCAGCCACAGGGCCCAGGTCAGGCACTCGGGCCGGATGGTGGAGGAGTCCGGTTCGAACCACTCCGCGGCTTTGGGCAGCCAGCCCTGTTGTTGCCACCGTTCGATCTGTGTCGGAGTGGCCGTCTCCCCGTGCCCCTCGATGGCTCCGACGAGGGCGAGGTGGGCGGCGGACGGCTGAGAGGTCGTTTTCGTCCGTTGTTTCATCCCGAGATGGTCCGTTTGGCGGGCTTCTTCGGGCCTCGCCAGGAGATCGTATTCTCGCTGGTGAGGCGGCGGGCCATGAGGTCGGTCATGGCGATGTGGATGACGGCTTCGGAGCGGGTGGGCAAGGTTCCGTATTCGCGGGCCAGGCGGCGGTGGAGCATGAGCCAGCCGTAGGTCCGCTCGACCGCCCACCGCTTCGGGATCGGGGTGAAACCCCTGCTCCCGGGCTTACGGGTGGTGATCTCCATGTCGATGCCGAGGGTGGCGGCATGTTCGACGAGGTGCTGGCGGTAGCCGCCGTCGACCCACACCTTCCGGACGCGGGGGTGCTCGGAGGCGGCCTGGTCCAGGAGCTGGGTGCCGGCGGTGGAGTCCTGGACGCTCGCCGCGGTGACCAGCACAGCAAGAAGGAGGCCGAGTGTGTCGGTGACGATGCTCCGCTTCCTGCCCACGATCTTCTTGCCAGCGTCAATGCCCTGGCCGGAGGCGTGCACGCTGGTGGAGGTCTTCACGCTCTGCGCGTCGATCACGCAGGCCGACGGCTCGCCGTCACGTCCCTCCTTCTCCCGCAGCCGTTGCCAGAGCAGGCGGTTGAGCTGGGCGAACACGCCCTCGTCCGCCCACTTGGCGAAGTAGCCGTAGACCGTGTTCCTATCAGTTACGTGGAATCACGGGCCGCAGGATGGATCTCGTATTCTGCGGCCTCTCCACGGGCTGAGGAGGCGTGTTGGGCAACGTGGTGGTGCTGGAGGAGAAGTGGCCGGTCCTGGGTCGGCATGAGCGGGCAGCTGAGTGGCTGCGGGTCTGGACGGACCTGGGACGGGCACCGCGGACGATCGACGCCTACGCCCGGGGCCTGGCCGAGGACCTGCTGATCTGCGAGCGAGACGGCGTCGACCCGGCGACCGCGGGCCGTCTGCACGTGGCTGCGTTCGTGAAGGACCTCTCCACGCGGCCAAGCCGACAGGGAACCAACGTGGTCGCACTGGACTCCGGGGCGGGTCTGGCGAAGCAACGCTGCAGCAGCGACTGGTGCCGGTGCGGCTGTTCTACAACTACCTGATCGAAGAGGGGCTGAGGGAGTCGAACCCGGTCGGCCGCGGCCGCTACACACCCGGTCGGAAGTTCGAGAGCCACGAGCGCGGCCTGGTCCCGCGCCTGGTGAAGCTGCCCTGGATCCCGAGCGAACAGCAGTGGCTCGACCTGCTGGACGTCATGCGACAGGAGCCGGTACGGAACAGGGTGATGCTCGCCCTGGCCTACGACGCCGCATTGCGGCGCGAGGAGCTGTGCTCGCTGCGGACCGACGACCTCGCGGCCCACCGGACGCTTCGGATCAGGGCGGAGACGACGAAAACGCGACGCGAGCGTGCGGTTCCCTACTCCGCTCCGACCGGAGTGCTGCTGTCCGGCTACCTTGCGCACCGGGCCACGATCAGCCGGGCCCGCGGTCCGCTGTTCCTGTCGGAGTCGCACCGCAACCACGGGCAGCCGCTTACTCTGTGGACCTGGTCGAAGGTGATCCGCCGGGTTGCGCTGGCCGCTGATCTGCCGCGCTTCTCCACCCACACCACCCGGCACCTCTGCCTGACCGACCTGGCTCGGATGGGCTGGGAACTGCACGCCATCGCGACGTTCGCCGGCCACCGCCACACCGAGTCGACCATGACCTACATCCACCTGTCGGGCCGTGACCTCGCGGAGAAGCTGAACCGCGGCATGCAGCAGATCCACTCCTGGCGCGTGGACATGCTCACTCGCGCCGGCCACCCGGGCGGGTGAACGGCCAATGACCGCTACGAACACATCGGCCAGGTCGGACAAAGGTCGACCTGCCGTCTGGGCCTGGCCGCTCAACCTCACCCACTATGACCGACGAGCTCTCCTGACCGGCACCGAAGCGCAAGCGCTCAAGGCCTTGGAGATCAAGCAGGTCAGGCACCTGGGACTCACATCGCAGGCGGCTCCCGCTCGGCTCGTCGAGCCGCTGGTGCACGCCCGGGACTGCCTCCACTGGACGCCGGGCACAACGTCGTTTCTTATGGTGTGATCGTTCGTTGAACGGTGCATGACGGATCTGGTTGAGCGGCTGGTGCCGGATGAGTTGTGGGTGCTGTTCCGGCGGGTGGTGCCGCCGACGGAGGTGATACGTCCGCAGGGTGGCGGCCGGCGTCGAGCGGGTGACCGCGAGGCAGTGGCCGCGATCATCTTCGTGGCGACCTCGGGCTGCACGTGGCGGCAGTTGCCGCCGATGTTCGGCCCGAGCTGGCAGACGGTCTACCGACGCTTCACCCGGTGGAGCCGGGCCAGGATCTGGGCCCGCCTCCACCGCGTCATCCTCGACGAACTCGGTGCCTGCGGGGAACTGGACTGTTGCTGGTCACCGCGGCGAGCGTCCAGGACTCCCCCGCCGGCACCCAGCTCCTGGACCAGGCCGCCTCCGAGCACCCCCGCGTCCGGAAGGTGTGGGTCGACGGCGGCTACCGCCAGCACCTCGTCGAACATGCCGCCACCCTCGGCATCGACATGGAGATCACCACTCGCAAGCCCGGGAGCAGGGGTTTCACCCCGATCCCGAAGCGGTGGGCGGTCGAGCGGACCTACGGCTGGCTCATGCTCCACCGCCGCCTGGCCCGCGAATACGAAACCCTGCCCACCCGCTCCGAAGCCGTCATCCACATCGCCATGACCGACCTCATGACCCGCCGCCTCACCAGCGAGAACCCCATCTCCTGGCGCGACCCGAAGAAGACCACAGAACACCCGATTCTGGGATGAAACATCGGACGAAAACGACCTCTTATGGGTGGTGCTGGACGAATCGGCATTGTGCCGGGTGGTCGGCAGCCCCGGCATCATGCGTGAACAGCTGGAATACCTGAACCATCTCGGGGCGCAGCCGCACGTCACTGTGCAGGTCCTCCCGCACAGGGTCGGAGCCCATGCGGGCGTCTCGGGGCAGTTCTCCGTCCTCCGCTTCGCGGACGCCTCGGACGGGGGGACGGTGTATCTGGAACGGTTCACCAGCGACCTCTATCTGGAGAAACGATCCGACGTGCAGCGCTACAGCGTCATGTACGAGCACCTGCAGGCTCAGGCCCTGAGCCCGGACGACAGCCGATGGTTCATCACCCAGGCCGCCGAGGTCTACGCCGCGGTGCGCTGACTGGCCGCCGTGTTCCTCCTCGTCGCCGACGTGCTCTACCTCGCGGGCCGCTCCGTGTGGCGCACGCCCACCGCCCCGTCCACCGAAACGCCCGGCCCCGGCGGATCTGGCCGTGCCGCCGGGGAGGATGCGGCCGTCCGGGTGGCAGCTGTCGCGTGTGGCGTAGTCCGGCGCTGCGGAGGTCGCCGCAGCGGGCATGGATGGCGAAGCCATTGCCCCTGACATGAGGAGACCGTCGATGCTGGAGCGCACCCGGCGTAAGAACCGGACCGAGATCACGTTCGTCCTGCCCGCCGGCCATCCGGCCGGTGAGGTCAGTGTGGTCGGCGACTTCAACGACTGGCGGCCCGGCGCCCACCCGATGGCCGAGCGCCCCGACGGCACCCGCGCGGTCACGGTCACCCTCCCGGTGAATCAGCACCACGGGTTCCGCTACCTCGCCGACGGCGGCCACTGGCTCGACGAGGAGGAGGCGGACGGCCACGACGGCCGCAACAGCCTCCTGCACACCTGACCCGCCGTGTGAGCGCGGCCGGTCCTACTCGAGAAGGAGACCCACCAACGTGACCGACATGTGGAGCTACAACCCGGAGTCCCGCTACACGCCCGGCACCAGCCTGGTCGGCTTCAAGGTCGAGGCCAGTGACGGGCACATCGGCAAGGTCGACGAGGCCACCGAAGAAGTCGGCTCCTCCTACCTCGTCGTTGACACCGGACCCTGGATCTTCGGCAAGGAAGTTCTGCTGCCCGCCGGCACCGTCGTGCGTGTCGACGTGAAGGAGAAGACGGTCAACGTCAACCTCACCAAGGACCAGATCAAGGACTCGCCCGAGTACGACAAGGACAAGCACCGCGGCAACGCCGCCTACCGCGACCAGCTCGGCCAGTACTACGGGCGCGCCCGCATCTGAGCCCAGCGCGGCTGCGGCTCCACACCACGCACGGGAGCCGCAGCCGAAGGGGGCTGACGAAGCCGGCGTGCGCGGGCATCGGGGCACGATCGCTCATTCGCGTGACCTTGCGGGGTCCCTGTCGTTGATGGCGGCGACAGGCGCGCCGCCCACATCCCCCACGGACGGCGCGTGACGGCCCCTGCCCCCGCCCCCCGGTGTCAGGGGCCGTCGTCACTGATTCGCGCTCTGGGCAGCCCGGCGCGGCTGTGCTCTGCTGTGGCGGTGAGCTGCGAAGACGATGGCACGAAAGCCCGGCCGGGCGCAGGAGCGGGGATCCCCGCGCAGGCCAGGGAGACGGTGGAGCAGATCGTGGGCGCGGTCCGTGACGGTGATGACGAGCGGATCCGCTGCCTGCTGGTGGTGCTGGCCGAGGCCGCGGACGCGGCGGTCCTGTTGTACCTGCGCGAGCGGCTCAACGCCGAGCGGCTGGGCTGACCGGGGGCAGGGTGGCTGCCGGAGCGGCCGGCCCAACCACGGAGCCGCTCCGGCAGCCCCGGGGAAGCGCGCCGATACGGGGGCTCGCTCCCCGGGTGTGATGCCCGGCTCGGGCGGCAGCGGCGGGCGAGGATGGCCCATTCCTCGTCGTGCCGGCCCGGGACGCGTCGTCCTGTGTTCAGCCACTCCTGGACGAGGGCGGCATAGATCGGCTCCCAGTCGGGAGGAACCGTTTCTCCGCCTCTTCGCTGTCCGCCGATGGCCGGGGTGAGCCGCGGCGGCCGAATGCGGCGCGAAGCCGTCGGCGAGCGTGTGTCAGGGGGTGGGGCGGAACATGATGGTTCCGGTCGGCCCTTGCCCGGGTTCGGTCAGGGCAAGATTTCCCGTGTTGTAGTCGATGATCAGTTTTTCCATGGACAGGAGGCCGTCGGTTGCCTTCACGGTGCTGATTTGGGTCCGGGTGCCGTCCTTTGCCGCGTAAGCGTAGACGGGCATGTCCTGGGAGGTCTTCCCTGCCAGGACGTACACGGTGTCCTTGTCGACTCCGAGGAACCGGGGGGTGGTGACGGTGTCGACCGCCTCGGTCCATGTGGTGGCGCCGCTCTCCAGGTCGAGGGCGACGATCTGGATGGGAGCCGTGCTGCTGGCGGGGTTGCCCGCGACGAGGTAGGCCGTGGAGCCGCTGAAGGCGATGTCGAAGCGCTTGGCCCCGCCGAGGCGCCGGCTCTGGTTCAGCCGGATCTCGCCCGCGCTGGAGGCGAGCGGAATGCGCCGGGCCACGCTGCCGTCCCGGGTGAAGGTGACGAGCTCCGGCTTGGTGACCTTGTCGAAGCTGTAAGGCGTGACGATCGCGGTCATGGGGGCGGCCCCGACCAGACTGACGTCACCCTTGGAGGGCACGGGCATGGGGACGGGCTCCTTGGACACCTCCTTGCCCGAGGCATCGAGGGTGGACACCCAGTACCTCCACAGCTCAGGGCCGCCCTCGATGCCGATCATGACCATGATCCGGTCCTGGTGGGCGGTCATGTCCCAGTTCAGGACGTACTTGTCGAGCGCGACGCCTATGTTGCGCCAAGTCCATGCTTCGGCGCCGTCGAGGCGCAGCCCGACGACCGTGTTCGGGGTCATGACGGCGATGACATCGCCGGTGAGGAAGGCGAGCCGGGTGGTGTCGGTGGTGAGTGGTTTGCCGTTCAGGGGGGCGCCGGAGATCTGCTTGGTCCAGACGATCTGGCTGCCGTTGCGGGTGTCGATCAGCGAGATGCGGTCGCAGCTGGCCCTGAGGGCCTCCGGGTCGCCCTTGATCCATGCGATGGCACCCAGGCCGTCGGCAGTGAGGCCCTCGGTCATACCGCAGGGCGTCATGTCCGGTTCGGGCGGCACGACGGCCCCCAGCTTCTTCCCGGTGGCAGGGTCCAGGATCTCCACCCCGGTCCCGCGGCCCAGGTAGTAGGCGCCTTTCGTGCGCCAAGCGGCCATGTACGGCGTGCGCAGCGAGTCGCCCTCGACGGGTGGCGACTTCCACGCCTGGGCGAGCTGCGCCGGGGCGAAAGGTTCCTTCAGCGCGGTACTGCTCTTGGAGGACGTGCTCGCGGTGCTGTCGCTGCAGGCGGTGGCGCCGGTGAGGAGAAGAACGGCGGTGGCGGTGGCGGCGAGGATTCGGCGGCTGTGGTCACGCAGCCGTCCGCCGCTCTGCGGCTGGAGTATGCGGCCGGAGTCCTCGGCTGGGTAGGGCTGCTGATGATGCGCCATGCGGTGGTGTTCTCTTCCATTTCGATCGGTGGTGTGGCCGCCCTCGTGCCACAGGGCCGCCGCGGCGACGGCCCGGAACGTGGCGGGGGGGGCTGGGAGGAATCGTGTCACAGCCGCAAACAGTGATGCGTCCTCAACTGTTCTGGCTCAGCCGAGGGTTCGTGTCCGGCGAGACCTAGTACTGCAACGGCGTTTGGCGTGACTGGTGGCCAGGTTGGTCGTTGGTCTGGTTATGGGTGGGGTGCTTGGTGATGTGAGGGCGTGGGCAGCGGGTCTGGGTGAGGTGCATGAGCGGTTCGTGCACCGGTTTGCCTGATCGGAGCCACGTGAATCAGCGCTGGCGTATATGCGGGGACTGATAGCCCCGCTGGAGCGGAAGAACGGCTGGACGCTCGCGGAGGAAGCAGGGCATTCGGCTCCCGACCGGATGCACCGGCTGCTGAACCGGTGCGACTGGGACGCCGATGAAGTCCTTGACGACGTCCGCGACTACGTCGTCGAACGCCTCGGAGACCCGGAAGCCGTCCTGATCGTGGACGACACCGGGTTCCTGCAGAAGGGCGTCCGCTCCGTCGGCGTCCAGCGCCAGTACTCGGGAACGGCCGGGCGGACGGAGAACTGCCAGGTCGGTGTCTTCCTCGCCTATGCCGGTGCCCGCGGCCGCACGCTGATCGACCGCCGCCTGTATCTGCCCACGTCATGGACCGATGACCGGGAACGCTGCCGGGCCGCGGGCATCGAGGACACGGTGGCCTTCGAGACGAAGGTGGTGATGGCCAAGGCGATGGTCCGCCGGGCGGTCACGGAAAGGATTCCGTTCCGGTGGGTGACTGAGATTGATCCGCGGTAGTGGACACCGGGTTTCATGCGACGAGTGACAGCGTAGGTGGTGTGATCAGCTGTTGTTCGAACTTTGCTGGTGTGAGGTAGCCGAGGGCGGAGTGGCGGCGGCGCCGGTGGTAGTAGGCCAGCCAGCGGAACAGCTCGAGGCGGGTCTGTGCCTTGGAGATCCAGCGCCGCCCGTGGAGCAACTCCCGTTTCAGGCCTTGGAAGAACGACTCGGCGAGGGCATTGTCGTAGCTTGAGCCGACGCGGCCCATGCTGCGGCGGATGCCGTGCCGACGGTAGACGTCGGCGAACGCCGCGCTTGTATATTGAGCGCCCCGGTCCGTGTGGAGACCACGCCGTGGACCTGGCCGCCACGGGCGGCCACAGCCATCTCGATCGCGTCGGTGACCAGGGACGTGCGCATGTGGTCCGCGATAGACCAGCCGATCACGCGCCGCGAGCAGATGTCGATCACCGTGGCGAGATACAGCCACGCCGATCCGACGGCGACGTAAGTGATGTCGCCGCACCACTTGGCGTTCAGCACATCCGCCGTGAAGTCGCGCATCACCAGATCAGGCGCGGGCGGAGCCGTCTTGTCGGCGATGGTCGTGCGCTACTTGCGCCGCAGGTGCCGGCCGACGAAGCGGTTGACCCTCATCAGACGGGTGACGCGCTTGCGGTTGATCTTCCGTCCCCGGGACCTCAGCTCGGCATGCACCCGCGGGGCACCGTAGACGCCTTGGTGATCGGCGTGGATCTCGCGGATCTCAGACACCGTCCGCGCTTCGTCGGCGGCTCGCTCGGCGCGGGCCCCGGCACTGGCCTGGTGCCGGTAGTAACCGGAGCGGGAGACGCCCAGGACTCTGCGTATCCGCTTGACGCCGAAGTCGGCGCCGTTCTCGGAGATGAAGTCCCAGCGGCGGGGGCTCACTTCACCTCCCGGGCAAAATGGGCGGCCGCCCGGCGCAGTATCTCGCGCTCCAGCTGCCATTCCTTCTCTGCCTTCAGCAGGCGGGCATTCTCCACCCGCAACCGGGCCAGCTCCTCCGCCTCACCCACACCGGCATCACGGCGGGCGGGCACGGCCTGAGACTCGTCCTTGCGGACCCACGTCCGCAACGACTCAGCTGTGACACCGAGATCCGCGGCCACGGCCGCATACGTCCGCGTGCCGGCCGCAGCACGGTAGAGCGCGACGGCATCCTTCCTGAACTCCTCCGGATACGGAGACTTGCGTCCCACCTGGGCATCCCTCCCTGGACCATCAAGATCCATTGTCAGGGTGTCCACTCCAAAGGAGCAGCCTCACTCACCGAGGAAAACCTGCGGCTGTCCACAGCTGAACGGCAAGCGACCACGGAGAACACGGGTCTCCACCAACGAGTCACCGAGCTCGAGGACGACCTCACCGCCGCCCGCACCAGCCTCCGCCGGATGATCCGCAACGAGCCCCGAACCCTACGGCGTACGTCCACAACCCCCTGTTGTGGGCGGATCCCCTCGGACTCCTCCCCTGTAGAAAGAACGAGCCGGACGACCCTACGTGGGACGGCAGGGTCGTCTACGGCGAACCGGATGCACTCGGGCGGCCGACAGCAATGCACGCCACACTGGGGCCGGACATGATGGGGAACAACCCCACGGATCCGCACGGTGATCCGCCTGGTTGGCAGAAGGACGCGGGGTACAACCGAGCCCACCTCCTTGGCGCACAGCTCGGCGGATCCAACTACGATCCAGCGAATGTCGTCACCATGCACGCCTACGCAAATTCTCCCGTCATGCGGAAAATTGAGAACCAAGTCAGGGCCGCGGTGGAGGCCGGCGCGAGACAATCCAGTACAGCGTCACTCCTCGATACAACGGGACTGACAAAAATCCCCACCGGGGTACACATCGAGGCTTATGGTTCAAACGGCTTCAAGTTCACCCAGCACCGTAGTACTGGAATAACCGAAGCAGGCAACACCCCTTTCATCCCCAATCAGCCGAGAGGGGGCTAACGAAAGCCGCGAGCAGGCACGATTTGCCGTCACCTGCGGACCTAGAGTCATTCGCCCGGACTCACCGACCGTTAAGAAAAGGACCCCACCGTGACCAACGCCCTTACCCGTCTTCTCGAAATCGCACCGGCGCCGAGCCAGCCCCGCCACAAGGACTGGGGCGAGGTCGAAGGTACGCTCGCGGTCGAGCTTCCCGAGGACTACAAGGAGCTCATCGGGGTCTATGAAGGAAGCAACTGGGACGACTACCTCTACGTCCTGGAACCCGACTGCCCCAACAAGCACTACGACCTCCTCAAGTGGGCCAAGTACCAGTTCGAAGACCTGGAAGACCTGTGGACAGTCGAGAAGAAGCCGGAAGAACTGGAGACCGAGGGATCCCTGGTCATCCCATGGGCGACCACGGACAACGGAGAATGCCTGTACTGGCTCGTCCTTCCGGGCGTTGAGCCGAACGAATGGACCGTCATGGTGAACGAGGCGAGCGGCCCCCAATGGGAACATTACTCCGTATCGTGCACGCAATTCCTCGCGTCCGCCCTCACCGGAGAGCTGCAGTCGAACATCCTCTCGTCACTGTTCCCCCTGGCCACGCATGAATTACGCCGCCTGGGTGCGGTGTAACGATGCGGCACTCTGCCGACCCCAACGGCTTCAGCTGCAATGCTGAACTGAGTGAACCTCAGCCAACCTAAGTCGGCTGAGGGCCTCGAGATTCACTGGCGGGGACTGGTAGCCGCGGTGTCGTAGGCGATCCCGCTCGACCAGCCGCTGGTCCAGCCCGTCAGGCGTACTCGGAGAACAGGCTCTCCAGCAGGGCGCGCCGCTCCGCGTACGGGTGCGTCAGCAGCTCCTGGCCGTCCTGCTGCAAGACGTCGAAGGCGACGAGGCCGGCCACCGTGCGGCCAGGGCCAGGGCGCCGCGGGCGCGGGTGGCGGCCCGGCGCTGCAACGCCTCGAAGGACAACCGGCCCGCTGCGGTATCCCAGACGACCAGTTCGCCGTCGAGGACCAGGCCATGCGGCAACTGCGCCTCGGCGGCCGCCACCAGGTCCGGCCACCGGTCCTGAACCAGCGCCCCGCGACGGGTTTGCACCAACACCGTGCCGCCGGGGCCGGCCGCGGTGAACAGCAGAGCCCGGTGCCCGTCCAGCTTCTGCTCGAACGCCACCCCCGCCCGCAAAGCGGCCGGGCCCGGCACGGCTTCCGCGGCCTGCGCCAGCATCGGCTCCACCGGCGGTCTGAGCGTCACCAGGGCCTCCCTCACGGCTTGCCTGCCCCTCTTCCAGGGTCCGCCACACCTGCCGGAGGCGGCTCTGCAGGACGGCCGTCGCATCATCCATCCGAGGGGCGCAGCGGGCCCGCCAGAGGCGCCCTGCGGGGCTTGTGCGGCACGGTGGCGGCATGCGTCGCTGGCCCCTGCCCCTGCTCCTTACCGCGCTGCTCGCGGCCTCGGGATGCGTCACCGTCCACCCCTGTGTCCGTTCCGTCTTTTCCTTTTTCAAAATTCCCAGCACACAAAAACGCCAA